>CANPXK010000034.1 GCA_947585965.1 uncultured Clostridia bacterium | reverse complement strand
GCCTATTGCTTGGTTTTGCTCTGCTAAAGCAATATCATACCTCTCACGGAGATATTTTTCATCAAATAATTCGGATAACATGGTCTCTGCCTCCTGTCCATGTGCACTTAGCTCCGGCAAATTGCAGCATTTTATTAACATCAGGTAGTTTTTAAGCCGCTCTTAGCTTCAAATTCCTCAACAGTCATATCCGCTTCCTCGGCAGCCTGTGGAACTGTCAATATTCCTTTTTTTACAAGTGCAACGAGTGCCTTGATTATTCCCTTTGCTTCACCTATTGCCTCGCCTATCGCCTTACCTCTTTCTTCGCCTATTGCCTTACCTCTTTCTTCGCCTATTGCTTGGTTTTGCTCTGCTAAAGCAATATCATACCTCTCACGGAGATATTTTTCATCAAATAATTCGGATAACATGGTCTCTACCTCCTTTTTATGTACATTAATAAAATTAACAAGATAACCTTTCTCCAGACAAATTCTGATTGTTTCTCTGATACATTCCAATGCATTACCGTAAATTTTCCGCTGTTCATCATATGTTTTGCTGAAACTGATATATTGTCCGTATATCGTTTCTGTACCGGCTTCCTTCAGCACGTTTACCTTAATATCAAGCGGTGCTGTACCATCAAAAAATGTCTGATTAAATGACACCGTGTCCGGAACATCTCTCTCACCTGTGAAAACCACGTAAAACTCCGGCTTCGGCAGATAGACTTTTTGGGTAATATGCTCGCTTTGGTTCGATTCCTTGAGATATCGTCTGTATGTTTCAGTGATATAAAACAGCATACGCAAGGTTATATTATCCGTCCATTTGCTCTGTGCTTCAACCAAAAGAATATATTTCGACTCTCCTCCGCTTTTTACAATGAAACCTAAATCATTATATCTGTCATTTATAAATATCGTTTCCAACGTTTCAAGACAGATGTCATCTACGGTCGTTTCGGTATCCTCGGGATGGAGTGATTTATACAATTCAAGAATATTTTCCGGATCTCTAAAAAGACATAAGAAAACGCTGTCTTTCGTCTTGTGCTTTACGGTTCTGTCATCAGTCAATTCAACATCAGCCATCGGAATCACCTCTCCTCTCACTTATATTATATATTTTACACCGCCTTATGTCAATTACTTTTGCGGCGACAAAATACGTAATTTTAATTGGGAGTAAGGCTCATCATACCAAAAAAGCACCCGTCATCTCAAAATGACAGATGCCTTTTGTTAATTCAGTTTCTGTATATAAGTGCAACACTGTGTGCCGCTATACCTTCAAGATGACCGGTAAAGCCGAGTCTTTCCTCTGTGGTTGCCTTGACACTGACCTGTGAAACATCCACATTCATTGCATCGGCTATATTAAGCCGCATTTCATCAATATACGGTCTTAGTTTCGGTGCCTGAGCAACTATCGTACAGTCAGCATTGGATACCTCATACCCGTTTTCACGCAGAAGAGAGCATACGTTTTCAAGAAGCAAAAGACTGTCCGCACCCTTATATCTCTTATCATTATCCGGAAAATGCAAACCGATATCTCCGAGTGCCGCCGCCCCCAGAAGTGCATCCATAATCGCATGAACGGCAACATCCGCATCGGAATGCCCTGCAAGACCTTTTCCAAACGGCACATCTACTCCTCCGAGAATAAGTTTTCTTCCGGAAGTATAGCGATGCACATCATATCCGTGTCCCACTCTGAAATTCATAAACATCAGCCACCCTAAATAATCATCTCCGTATGCTGCACAGCACCCTGTTTATTCAGTCTACTATATATTTATGAACACAATATGAATACGGGAATTTTTGTCCTTGGTACAGAGATTATTCTCAGCCGCTTACATCAAAGCACAACTTACCGTCCCTGTAATCTACCGTAACACTCTTTCCGCCCTTTATTGTTCCCTCAAGCATTTTCTCGGAAATGGGGTCCTCAATTTTTGACATGATCGCCCTTTTCAGCGGTCGTGCACCGTAAAGCTCATCAAACCCTTCCTTTGCAACCGCACTTACGGCTTCATCGGTAAAGCGGGCATTGACATCAAGTTCCGCAAGTCTGCCCTTAAGATTTTCAAGCAGATTTTTCGCAATATCTTTGATATCCTCTTCACTGAGCTTATTGAATACAATTATGTCATCAACTCTGTTAAGAAATTCAGGCTTGAATAATTGTTTAAGCTCTCCGAGTACAGCCTGCTTTATTTCGTCCTCATTCCTGCCGCCATTATCATCGCCGCCGTAAAAACCGAGACTTTTCTGTTTTTCGGTTATAAGCCTTGCCCCGACGTTTGAGGTCATAATAATAACCGTATTGCGGAAATTGACGTGCCTGCCCTGTGAATCCGTAAGTCTGCCTTCGTCAAGAATCTGAAGAAGCATATTGAATACATCGGGATGTGCCTTTTCTATCTCATCGAACAGAAGTACGGAATACGGTCTGCGACGTACACATTCGGTAAGCTGGCCTCCCTCATCATAGCCAACATATCCGGGAGGCGAACCTATAAGCTTTGACACCGTATGCTTCTCCATATATTCGGACATATCAAATCGTATCATTGCATTTTCATCACCGAACATGGCTGCGGCAAGTGCCTTGCAAAGCTCTGTTTTACCTACACCTGTAGGACCGAGGAATATAAACGAACCAACAGGTCTTTTCGGATCCTTAAGTCCTACCCTGCCCCTGCGTATAGCCTTTGCAACGGAAGTAACAGCCTCATCCTGTCCGATTATTCTTTCGTGGAGTATGCTTTCCAGCTTGAGAAGTCTCTGACTTTCCTCCTCTGTAAGCTGTACAACGGGCACACCCGTCCAGCCAGATACTATCCCGGCAATATCCTCCGGTGTGACTTCACCGTCGCGGCGGGCATTCTTTTTTTCCCATTCCTCCCGCTTTTCTTCAAGCTCTGACTTAATCCTTTTCTGCTCGTCACGAACCTTTGCCGCACGTTCAAAATCCTGAGTATTGACCGCTTCGGATTTTTCCTTTTCAAGCTCCTTTACCCTTGATTCAAGTGCCTGCATATCATCAGGTGCGGTATATGCTCTCAGCCTTACTTTTGATGCGGCTTCATCAATAAGATCAATAGCCTTATCGGGCAGATATCTGTCTGCTATATATCTTGACGAAAGCTTTACGGCGGCTTCTATTGCCTCATCCGTAATTTTAACCTTATGGTGTGCCTCGTATTTATCACGCAGACCTATCAAAATTTCCTTTGCTTCCTCCTCGGTAGGCTCTCCGACATTCACAGGCTGGAAACGGCGTTCAAGTGCCGCATCCTTTTCTATATATTTGCGGTATTCATTTATCGTTGTAGCACCTATTACCTGAAAATCTCCCCTTGCAAGTGCCGGCTTAAGAATATTAGCCGCATCAGCCGAACCCTCTGCCGAGCCTGAGCCGATTATCGTATGGAGCTCATCAATAAACAGGATTATATTATCGGATTTTTTGACCTCATCAATAACAGATGTAATTCTTTCCTCAAAATCTCCTCTGTATTTTGCTCCCGCAACCATTCCCGTAAGATCAAGTGATATTATCCTTTTATTTTTAAGCGGTTCGGGTACGTCACCCGAAACGATCTTAAGGGCGAGCCCCTCCGCAACGGCGGTCTTTCCTACACCCGGTTCACCGATAAGACAGGGATTATTCTTTGTGCGGCGGGAAAGTATCTGTATCACTCTGTCTATTTCATCACGTCTGCCTATAACGGGATCTATATTTCCCTTTTCGGCCTCCTTAGTCAGATCCCTGCCGTATTTATCAAGAGAGCCGGACTTTCCCTGACGAAAGCCACCGGTTTCCCTCTGTTCATTTTCCTGAGAACCGAAAAGCTCACGGATTGAGGATATTATGCTGTCCTTAGAGCCGCCTGCTTGTGCTATAAAGCGATTTGCATAGCTTCCGTTGTCGGCAATAAGGGCAAGGAGAAGATGTTCTGTTCCTACATAGCTGCTGTTCATCCTTGCCGCCTCTGCTACAGCCATCTGAACCAATCTTTTGGTGCGAGGGGTAAACTGATCCGGTGTCAGACCCGATATCGGAGAACCTGTTCCCTCAGTTTCCTTTATAAGTGCCTCAACATCATCATATTTAACTCCTGCTTTTTCGAGAATATTGCTTGCGGCACTCCCCTCCTCTTTAAGGAGTCCCAGAAGAATATGTTCACTTCCAATATAGTTATGACCCATCTCCTCTGCCAGGGCAATAGACGTATTTATGGAATTGTTAGCTCTTTCCGTAAAACCACTGAATTTAAACATAAAACTGCCTCCCTTGTAATCTTTTCCTTTTCCGGCTGAATTTAATTTTCAAGCCTTCTGTTTGCCGGAACCTTTTTCCTCATAAGAGCCGTACGGACAACCTCGGCACGGATGCGGTCCCTTTCTCTCGGTGTAAGCTTTTTACCTATATTTTTCATAAGCGTTGCCGGCTGTACTTCAATCAT
Source organism: uncultured Clostridia bacterium (assembly GCA_947585965.1). Classification (GTDB taxonomy): domain Bacteria; phylum Bacillota; class Clostridia; order Oscillospirales; family Acutalibacteraceae; genus UBA1213. The sequence goes on along the minus strand of CANPXK010000034.1, from coordinate 18,862 downwards.
AAGATTATTTACGGTGTCAAAATCTATATTATCAAATATTCCTATTTCAATACCGAAACGCAGATATGAAAGGAGCTTCATACATTCGTCATTGCTCAGCAGCTTTGCATACCGGAGTATTCCGAATGAACGGTAGATATTATCAAGAACCTCCTCATCGGATGCCAATACCTCTCTTGCAGCTCTTTCCTGAGCGATAAGCTGAAGTGCTATATCTCTCAGATTATTAATAGCCTCTTTTTCGGAAATTCCGAGTGTCACCTGATTTGAAATCTGATATACAGAACCCTTGGGGTCTGAACCCTCTCCGTACATTCCACGAATAACAAGACCCAGCTTTGCAAGTGACGAACTGATTTTGCTCATTGCTCCGCTTTCTCTCAGAGCCGGAAGATGAAGCATAAGTGACGCCCTCATGCCTGTTCCGATATTTGTCGGACATTGAGTAAGATATCCGAGCTTGTCGTTAAAGGCAAAATTAAGCTGCTCATCAAAAAGGGTATCAATTTTATCCGCAAGATCATACGCACCCTCAAGATCCATGTTTTGTCTTATAACCTGTATGCGTATATGATCCTCCTCATTTATCATTATGCTTACGGATTCATCATCAAGCAACAAAAGCCCCCTGCCCTCTCTGTCCGATATAAATTCCGGACTCACAAGATGTCTTTCAACCAGTGATACAGCCTCCTCTTGTGTAAGCTCAGACATCTGTATATAACGGAACCTGTCTGAAATTGCACTGTGTCCGCCGAGAGCAGCCTCCTTTACCGTATTTGCAACGCGGCATTTCTGTTCTGTATTCATTCTGCACGGGAAAGGATAATCTCTGAGATTTCTTGCAAATCTTATCCTTGTGCTTATAACAACATCGCTTACATCCTTATACTGCTTTACTTTCTCACTCATAATTATCCTTCCTTTCTCTGATTATTGTCTTTTGTTTCATTAAGACCCTTTTCAAGCTCTCTTATACGGTCCCTGAGTTCCGCCGCCTTTTCAAATTCCTGTGACTTTATTGCCTGTTCCAGTTCATAGCGGCACTGTGCCATTTCGTTCTTGATTTTCACCTCGGCACCGGCACAGCGTGCAAGCTTTCCCGCATGGCTCGTTCTTCCGTGGATTCTCTGTATAGACGGCAGCAGCTCCTCATAAAATTCATCATAGCATTGTGCACATCCGACCTTACCGGATTTTGCTATATCCTCAAAGCTGCTTCCGCAGAATTTACAGCGTTTTGAGGTCTTAGCGGAGCCCAGGCCTTCCATAAAGCTTCCGAAAAGCTTGTCAAGGTCAAAGCCGAAATTTCCGAAAAACGAACCGTAGCCGAGCTTCGCGGCACATTCGGGGCAAAGGTTAAATTCCTTAAGTTCACCGTTAAGTATAGTTTTGATGTGTGTTGTGGCCTGCCTCTTTTCGCATGATTGACATAGCATAATTATTACCTCCCATTAATTTATCACTATCAGTGTCATGAGCATATTTTTCATTAAGGATGCCCTGAGCATATCCCTTTGCTCCTTTGTTACCCCTGTATACAGCTTATCCGACATTGCAGAGGATATAAGCGCCAAATCATATCCGGATATCATATCCTGTGATAACATATTCCTCAGTATTATATCCGCTGTTGAGGACGATATACTGTCGCCTATGGAATTTACGATATGCATAATTGCGATTCGTCTGTCTGTGGTTACACGGGTTATTTTAATATAACCTCCCCCTCCTCGTCTGCTCTCTACAATATACCCCTGTTCGGGTGTGAAACGTGACGTAATAACGTAGCTTATCTGACTTGGCACGCAACCTAAAAGATTTGCAAGCTCATTTCTCTTTATTTCCGCATTTCCGCCGCTTTCATCGAGCATTCTTACTATATATTCGGCAACAAGATCACTCATTTTCATTATATCACCTCTTGTTTGTCTTTGACTTTCTTTGACCTTACGGTTATTATTATAAAATCAAAGTCAGACAAAGTCAAAGTCAAATAAAGTCAAAAATGCAAATTCATTTGTTCGTTTTCTTTAATTTTCTATTGTTTTCTCTTATTTCCTCAATTATTTTAATTTTATAAAAATCAAGAAGCAATAAAAAAACGGCGGTCGCACGATTTATACGTGCGACCGCCATTTTCCCGTAGTACTCTTTTCTTTCCTTATAACTAAAATTAAGAAAAATTATCAATCTGTATCCTGTAAAGCTTCCATACCCGTATCACCTGTACGAACCTTTACAATATCTTCAACATCATAAATGAATATCTTACCGTCACCGATATGACCTGTGTAAAGAGCCTTGACAGCAGTATCAACAACATCCTTTACAGGAACCTTGCATACTACTATATCAACCTGAATCTTCGGAAGGAGATTCATTTCGACCTCTACACCACGATAATATTCGGTCTTACCCTTCTGTACACCACAGCCGAGAACCTGGGTTACAGTCATACCTGTAATGCCGATTTCCGAAAGTGCCGTGTTAAGCTCTGAGAACTTGCTCTGCTTTGTGATGATGCGGATATTAGTAAACTTAACTCCGTCAGAGGTAGCTGCCTTTTTAGCACTTGTTGAAAGCTTAACCTCAACAGCTTTCTCGGGCGGTACATTACCGGGTGCATATTCATCATCGCCTTTTTCTCCTGTAAGAACCTGAGGTACAAGCATGAAGTCCGCATAAGAGCTTGAGAGACCATGCTCTGTGAGATCAAGACCTCTTACTTCTTCCTTCTTTGATGCACGCAGACCGATCGTATGCTTAATTGCAAAGAAAATAATAAACATCATCACAGCTGTATATCCGCCTACCGAAACAACACCGAGTGCCTGTTTGCCAAGCTGCTCGAAGCCGCCGCCATAGAAAAGACCAAGTGTCTGACCTTTACCAGCATTCTCATGTATTGAGAACAGACCCACTGCAAGTGTACCCCAGATACCGTTGAAGCAGTGAACTGCAATAGCACCAACCGGGTCGTCGATTTTGAATACCTTATCAACAAGATCTACCGCAACCACAACAAGTATACCTGCAACAGCACCGATGATAAGCGCACCGAGAATATCAACAGTATGACATCCTGCCGTTATTGCAACAAGACCTGCAAGCGAGCCGTTAAGTGACATTGAAACATCGGGCTTACCGTTCTTGATCCACGTGAAGATCATTGTAACACAGGTAGCAATAGCCGGAGCAACTGTTGTTGTAGCGAAGATTTGAGCGAGCTGTGTAACATCCGTTGCAGCAGCACCGTTAAATCCGTACCAGCCGAACCAGAGGATAAATACACCGAGTGCACCAAGTGTGAGGCTGTGACCGGGAATTGCTCTCGGCTTGCCGTCCTTGGTATATTTACCGATACGGGGACCTACCATAGCCGCACCGATAATAGCCGATATACCGCCTACCATATGAATACAGCATGAACCTGCAAAATCAATGAATCCGAGCTGTGCAAGCCAACCCTGACTGTTCCATACCCAACCTGCTTCTATCGGATATACAACAAGGCTTATAAGACCGCTGTATATACAATAGGAAATGAACTTTGTTCTTTCTGCCATAGCACCGGAAACAATTGTTGCTGCCGTTGCACAGAATACAAGGTTAAATACGAACGATGACCACGGGAAGTCGTTGAAATCCGTGAAAATCTGTAAACTCGGTACACCTATTACACCGAAAAGATAATTTTCGGACATCATAAGACCGAAACCGAGGAATATGAACATTACTGTACCTATACAGAAGTCCATAAGGTTCTTCATTATGATGTTACCTGCATTCTTCGCTCTTGTAAAGCCTGTTTCAACCATTGCAAAACCGCACTGCATAAAGAATACAAGTGCCGCACCGATCAAAAACCATATTCCTATGGTAAATGCATTTGACTGTTCTACAGCTTTAGACACAACCTGCTGTAAACTGCTATCCATTATTATTCCCCCTCATTGATTATGGAATGGAAAGTGTTCCACTCTCCTGATATATACAAAAGGCGTATACCTTGCTCTTATTCATAAGCAAAATACACGCCTTTGTGTAACAAAATCATTCAGTTTTCAACTTCTGCAATTAATCATACGCTGAAAAGCAATGCACCGTATGACGGATACGGCCATGCCTTTGCCGACATAGACGACTCCATTTCATCCGCTACCGCACGGAGCTCCTGCATTGCCGCAAGTACCTTCTCCTTGAAGTACATTGCATTTTCCGCAACATCGGTTACATCCTTAGCTCCGACCACTGCCTCGTCAAGAGCATCAATCTTCTTGGCAAAACAATTAAGCAGATTCGTAAGCTTATTGATGGATTCAATATCAGCTGTAGGTGTAACATCAGCACCAACTGATTTAACAAGGTTAACTGTTTTCGCAAGCTCACCTATATACTGGGAAACCGCCGGGAAGATATCCTTTTTAGCCATATCAAGTGCTGTGAGAGCCTCTATGTTGATAATCTTTGAATATTTCTCAAGAAGAACATCACGTCTTGAACGCAGCTCAACTTCGGAAAGAACATTGTGTTTTGTAAAGAGCTTAACATTCTTTTCGCTTGTGTAAAGCGGAAGTGCCTCGGGTAATGAACGGAGATTGAGAAGACCTCTCTTTTCCGCTTCTTCGACCCACTCCTCGGAATAGTTATTTCCGTTGAATATTATTCTCTTGTGTTCCTCAACAGTCTTTTTAACAAGTGCTTCCGCCGCTGCCTTTACATCTTCAGCCTTTTCGAGCTGATCGGCAAAATCTTCAAGAACATCTGCCACCATTGTATTAATTATGAAGTTAGCACAAGCAATATTCTCGGATGAACCAACCATTCTGAATTCAAACTTATTTCCTGTAAATGCGAACGGAGATGTACGGTTACGGTCTGAGGTATCCTTTGTAAAGTTAGGAAGAACTTCCGCAGTTGTTTCCATAACAGGCTTACCCTCGGAAATATATTCCTTTCCGCTGAGTACAGAACGGAGAACCTCTGTAAGGTCATCGCCGAGATACATTGAAATGATAGCCGGAGGTGCTTCGTTAGCTCCGAGTCTGTGGTCGTTTCCTGCACTTGCAACAGAAATTCTGAGAAGATCCTGATGCTCGTCAACAGCTCTGATTACTGCGGCAAGGAACACAAGGAAGAGAGTATTCTCTCGCGGGTTTTTGCCCGGATTAAGAAGATTCTTGCCTGTATTTGTGGACATTGACCAGTTGTTGTGCTTACCCGAACCGTTTACACCTGCGAACGGCTTTTCGTGGAGCAGGCATACAAGTCCATGCTTTTCCGCAACCTTTTTCATAATCTCCATTGTAAGCTGGTTATGATCGGTTGCTATATTGGTTGTATCAAAAATCGGTGCAAGCTCATGCTGAGCCGGTGAAACCTCATTATGCTTTGTCTTTGCGTAAATACCGTATTTCCACAGTTCCTGCTCAAGATCTCTCATATATGCGGCAACACGAGGCTTAATCGAGCCGAAATAATGATCCTCAAGCTCCTGACCCTTCGGAGGTCTTGCACCGAAAAGCGTTCTTCCGCAATAGATAAGATCCTTACGCTTCTTATAAACCTCGCTGTCAACAAGGAAATATTCCTGCTCGGGACCTACTGTTGTTGAAACGTGGGTTGTTTCATTATCACCGAACACTCTGAGTACTCTGAGTGCCTGCTTATTGATACATTCCATTGAACGCAGAAGCGGTGTTTTCTTGTCAAGAGCTTCACCGGTATATGAACAGAATGCTGTCGGTATACAAAGTGAACCCTCTTTAATGAACGCATATGATGTCGGATCCCATGCCGTATATCCTCTTGCTTCAAATGTAGCACGTATTCCGCCCGAGGGGAAACTTGATGCATCCGGCTCACCCTTGATAAGCTCCTTACCTGAAAACTCCATTATAACTCCGCCGCCTGCAACAGGTGAGATAAAGCTGTCATGCTTTTCAGCCGTAATGCCCGTCATAGGCTGGAACCAGTGAGTAAAATGTGTTGCACCCTTTTCAATAGCCCATTCCTTCATCGCATGAGCAACTACATTGGCTATGTTTATATCGAGAGGCTTACCGTCCTCGATTGTTTTCTTAAGCTCCTTGTATGTTCCCTTTGGAAGATACTTTTTCATAGCTTCATCATTGAATACCTCTGAACCGAATAACTCAGGCACATTTACCATAAATACCTCTCCATTCTCAATATTATTTCAACATAAAACAAAATGACGCTGCAGACCGTCCATCCGGTCTACAGCGTCTTTGCTGTCGTTGTCTGAATTATAAATCATTTCCGGATATATGTCAACAGTTTTTTGCTTTTTCAGCGTTTCGCCTTATTTTTACTAACCATAATTAAATTTTATGGTTATTCGGGCAATATGGCCTAATATATACAAAAAACAACCTGCTTTCACAAAATCATCTCTTATGCTCACATTAGTTATATTATAATTGACATCACTATACGTTTGTTATATAATTGTCTTGTAATGCAGATGTTAATATTTATGCTTCTTTGGAGAAAACTATGCCTAAAAAATGCTTTTTTACTGTAAATCTTCTTATAAAAAGTGACAGCAATATAAAAAGTGCTGTCGATTCGGTTATCTGTGACGAAAAATTCTTCATAGAAAATATACAGCTTATTCTTATTGATTCGGTAGGGACAGAGCTGAGCACACAAATATGTGCGGAATATACGGAAAAATACCCGGAAAATATATATTTTGTCGATGCTGTAGGTCAGAATACCGCCAAGAGCTATAACGATGCTGCTTCTCTTGCTTTCGGCACCTACATTACATACATTGATAACTACGGAAAATATTCCGATAATGCTTTCCGTTCCGCCGTTAATATACTGAAAAGTGCAAAAATACCTGTGCTTTGCTGTATGCCTATGTATTCGGCTCCGGGGGAACCCGACCGCCGCTATACAGACGATACGGAAAACGGCATTATAAGTATTCATGATACACCCGACAGATTTATACTCATGCTCGGCTGCTATTTTTTCAAGAATACAGTAGTACAGAATATAACATTTGATAAAAAACTCCCCTTCAATTATGATACGAAATTTATAACCGATGTTCTGATGAAAACAAGTTCATATGTTTTTACGGATAGTTTTTCATACACGCTTTCCTCCCCGACCGTTCGTGACCCCATGAGGTACGAGCCGAAATATTCTCCGGAATTCTATAGTGAAAACATAAAGGAATTCATAATCCCCATGCTGAAATCATATCCCGGCTCATCATTCATAATGTCTGTTATGATGTATCTGATATATGTAAAGCTTGCACTTAATGCGGATGATAACTACAGCGGTATTCCGGCTGCGGGCAAAGTATCGGAATTTTTGGACAGTTGTGCCAATGCTTTAAAATATATAGACGACACCATTATACTGAATAAAGCTTTCTGCCGGCGATGCGGTCTTGATGACGAGCTGCCCTTCAGGCTTCTGCGTATGAAGTATAAAAATGTTATGCTCCGACCTGCGATTGATCTTGTCATGCCTAAAGCAAAAGAAACTCATAAATATTATGCGGCTCCGAACCGTATTGAAGAGGTAGAGCTGTCCGGGGAATTTGCGGCACATATAAAAAATGTACTTATAATGCGTTCAAGGGAGATAACCGCTGTGATATCCGCAATCAACCATGACAGTGAAGGAGTATATATTGATGCATATCTTCACAGCTGTTCATGTCTTGATGAAAACGATTACAGTATATATGTGTCTATAAACGATAAAAGAACCCCTGTTATAAAATCGGAGGTATACAGTCTGAAAAAGTTTTTCTCCCGTTCATTTCTTAAAAGATCAACGTTCAGATTCTTTATACCTCTCGGTTCGGGGAAACAAATGAATACAGCCGCTTTATATTTCAGATATGGCAGACTTGCCTTTCGTATGAATATTTCATTTTCGGGACTATATTCAAAATTATCCGACGAAATAGAAAATTCTTATGCCGTTATAAATAAACGCATATTATCATATGACAAAAAGAGTAAATCCCTCGTTTTGAGAAGAGCAACCGAAAGCTATATTGCTGTCTCCGAAAGGCGTTTTTTGTCGGAAATCGGTAAAAAAAGAGGTATGTCAAAACGTCTGACATATAAGCGAATAAGAAGTCTTGCACGTTCCGTCATACAGGAAAAACAAAATAAAAAAATTCTGATTTTTTATGATGACAGGGGAATTAATTTTAACGGAAATCTTCTGTTCAGATATTTCTATAAGAACCGGAACAATGATTTTGAGCCTTATATTTGTGTGGAGCATGATTCCCCTCAGAAGAATTTTCTGATTGATGCAGGATACGGTAATATTCTTGATATAGGCTCACAAAAGCAAAAGGCAACTGTTCTTGCAGCGGATTATTTGTATGCTGTGGACTGCGATCCGTACGAATATTTGTCATTTAATCATGACGATATGATATACCTTCGTGATATGATAAACGCTAAGACAATTTCCGTAAAGAACTTCTTTTTGACGTATCAGTCCGCTCATTATGATAACCGATTGCGTGATAATACACATATTGTTTTCTGTACATCAAAAACAGAAAAACAAAATCTCCTCGCTCCGGTTTATGATTATGATGAAAGTATGATACATATTACCGGCAGTCCCCTACTTGACGCCGCAACCGATAAATCCGGAAAACTTATACTCATCGCCCCGGAGGAAAGACGCCGGTTTTCTGTTTATGAAAATTCCAACTATTATAAATTTTCCGAAAGTATTTTTTTCAATGAATACAATGATCTTATATCGGATATCGGACTTTTGTCGGAATGCAAAAAAAACGGATGGAAAATTGCACTTCTTCTTCCTCCTCTTTTAAGCAAGTATTACAAAATGTTCAATTCCGATGATATTGTACATATCTGCCCGTATACCGAACATGACGAATACAGTCTTCTTTCGGAAGCTGCCGTTCTTATAACCGACCACTCCGAGCTGCAGTTCCGTTTTGCTTATCTCGGAAAAAGTGTCGTATATTATTTTCCGCCGGGTCTTCCTGCCGATACCGAGCGTATAGGAGAAAAGCTTTCCGAAAACGGTTTCGGAGATATGATTTCAGGGAAAGCCGATCTTATCGAATACTTAAAAAACGGTATGTCGGACGGCTTCAGGCTCACTGAAAAATATTCACGCCGCAGAAAGGAATTTTTCGGAGTCTTTGACGGAAAGAACAGTAAAAGAATATTTGATGAAAGTATAAAATTGATTTTCAACAGGGAGGTATAGAGTTATGCAGGAAAATATATGCAGCATTCCCATTAATGACGTATTTCTGCCGAAGGACGGATGTCCGATGTGTCGGATGAGGGATATGCTTGAAGAGAGAAAAGCCGATTACATAACAGGTTCGGCTATGATGGAACCAAGTGTTCGTGTACAGACAAATGCACAGGGTTTTTGTTTCAGGCACTTTGAAATGATGGTTCGACTCGGCAAACGCCTTTCAAATGCACTTATTCTTGAAACTCATCTTCAACAGATCTCAGAGCAGTATATTCCCGAACAGGCTCCCAAAAAGCTTGACAAGAAAAAAATGGCCGCTCTTGGTACCCTTATACACGACTGCTTCATATGCCGTGATATAAAGCAGAATATGGAAAATATGGTCCGAATCGTCCATTCCATGTGGATTAACGAGCCTGAATTCAGACAGCTTTACAGTGAGCAGAATTTTATATGCCTTGAACATTTCTATCTGCTTATCAACACAGATCAGAAAGGTCTCGGCAAAAATTTTCAGGCTTTCTACGAAGCCACCTCAGCACTTACCGGAGGATATCTTAAATCTCTGCAAAATGACATACACCATTTCTGTTCCATGTTTGATTACCACAATGCGACAAGTCAGGATTGGTCAGGCTCAAGGGACAGCATTGAACGCAGTGTTGAATTCCTTACGGGCGAACGACTGCCCGCCATTGACTCCGGTGAATTTATTGACGATAACTATTGCGAGGATGAGCTATCGGACTGACCGTTGCCGTCATTCGTTTTTCCTACCGGCAATACGATCTGTCGCTTAGTTTATCCGAAATGAAATATGCATTAAAATAAGGGGTTGCTCTCTCACAGAGCGACCCCTCTCGTCCGTGTGCGAAGGTCTGACCTGAAACTTCCATTTTACGTACCACAACCTTCTCGCAGCGGATTTATTCGGACAGCAACCCTTTCCTGTTTTCAGTCCTTCCTGTTTTGTTTACACTTGTCAAATTCGGGATTGAACGCATAGAAATTCCTGCTGTCGAGCTTATCGGTTATTATGCGTAATGCCTCGCCGAAACGTACAAAGGTACAAAAAAATAGAGGAACTATACTTTCCACTGTATCTCTGTTTTGTCCGGGAATACTTGAATCTTCTTAATTAATAAGTCAACAACATCACGCTTTTCGTCAAATGATAAATTTTCCCATTTGGTCATTACATCTTTGAGAACTATATAACTTGCATTGCCGTCTTTTTTCTTATCTATTTCGAGCTTTTCAATCTCAGATTCTATATCTTTTTTTTCTTTATCAAGTTTAGAGATTTTTTCGTTAATGTATTTAATCGTTATCTTGTCAATCTCCGGCGTAAGCATTGTGTTAATAAGATTCTCTATTTCTGCCTCAAGTTTTGAATGCTTGATTTCAAGACTGTTAATTTGTTCCTGCTTCTCGTTTTCTCTATCCTGTTTGGAATGAATAACAAGCGTGTCAAGTTTTTCTTTTATTTTATTTATTATCAATTCTTCAAACTCGTCAGCGTGAATAGTTGGTAGTTTATTCTTGCAACAGTGATGCTCGGTATAACCTGTATCAATAAAGTACCGTATGCTTCCCTTGCTTTTTTGAGAAAAACGCACCACCACTGCATAACCACAGTTTCCACACTTAATTTTGCCTGCTAAAAAGGAATTTTTGGGCTTACAGGTTTTCACTTGATGATTTGCTAATAATTTTCTTCTGCAAGCAAGCCATATCTCAGGAGATATAAAACCTTGATGAGGTGCTATAACAATATTCTGTCCGGATAAATCCCATGTTTTCCTATTTGTATTTTCCCCCGAAAAAAGGTATATACTATTCTCACCATTGAATTGTTCGGGAGGATTTATTATGTTACTTTTCTGTTCTTTAAAAAAATGATATAGGGTGATATCGTTCGTAGTATAAATCGGATTACGCATTGTCTCAGAAAGCCTTGCAGTATTCCATAATTTTCCTCGTTGGTTGATATTTTTTCCTTGCTCTGCCAACTTTCTTAGCACATCTCCCAATGTGGCAGAAGGTTTTGAATACAAAGTATAAATCAAGCGGATGTCATCAGCCTCTTCCGGCACCTGTACATACATAGAAGTTTTAATCCCATCGACATTTATGTTTTGTTTAGCATACCCATATGGTAGCTTCCCACCCATGTAGAAACCTCTTTTACTTCGGCTCGCATATGCATCAATTACTCTCTGCTGTATAGTTTCACGCTCAAGTTGAGCGAAAACAATACAAATGTTAAGCATAGCTCGACCCATTGGACTTGATGTATCAAAGTGTTCCGTAGCAGACACAAAATCAACATTGTATTTTTGGAACAAATCCATAAGCCTCGAAAAATCAAGTACTGATCGGCTTACCCTGTCAAGTTTATAAACAATAACCTTACTGATTATACCTGTCTCAATATCATTTATCATCCTTTTAAAATCGGGACGTTCCGTATTTTTTCCACTATATCCGTTATCTGAATAAACTAAGCAGTCCTCACCTCTTGCTTCGTATTTACACATTTCAATTTGTGATTCAATAGAAATGCTGTCTTCCCTAAATACTGACTTACGTGCGTATATAGCTATTTTTTTACTTATAATTATCAACCCTTTCAATTTCTGTATTCGTACAAAAATTAAATTGTTGATAATGATTCATAATATGATTATAAATCATTATCAACTTTAATTCAAGTATTTATTTCCTCTTTATTAAAATATTTGCTAAAAATCTCGAAAAGTTTTAATTGAATAGACTCCCTTTCTTCCTCCGATATTTCACACTCAGTTTCAACTATATTAGTCATCAAAATAACACCCCCAATTCAGCTTATGTTGATATGATATAAAATACGACATTTAATTATTGAGAATTTGATTTATCTTAGCAGCAGAGTATATACTATTACTATTTTCAATCACATAATCACACAAATCTTTACTTTTATTAAAACTCTTTTCATCAAATTTTATTCTTCCTTCAATTTGTTCTTCGGAATCGCCCCTTTGCCTCATTCGTTTTATTCGTTCTGATTTTGGTACGTTAATATAAAATACAACAAAAGGAATGTTTGAGTGTTCTTTTAAATATTTTATACCTTCTACATCTATTATATAAACATCTGAATCTTTGAGTTGTTGTTCCGTAGCAAAATAGTGATTTCCGTTATAATATGTATAAGCAATAATGTTATCTTCTATTTTATAATGATAGTACTCATCCTCTGTTATAAATGTATGAGTATTTTCTTCCGGAATTCTTCTTGGTCTTGTTGTATAAGATAATAGAGGAACATATCCGTATAGACTTGATAAATAATCTTGTATAGTATTTTTACCTGAACCCGATTCTCCGACCAATAATATTTTAGGTATTATTTTTTTATTCATTTTACACTCCATTACTTTATATGTCTGATAAACAAATATCTAAGCAATCTGCTTTTTCTCGTATGCTCAAATCATCAAAACACTCTTTTAAATATTTTTCTGCACAATCTTTACAATAATCTTCACCATCTATTTCATACTCAGCTTCTTCCCCACAAACATCACAGTTTGCTACTTCCACCTCGTAGTAAGGACAAGACCTACCCAAACATGGAAGTTGACAACTAACACAGTTACTTTCTAATTTTCTACTCATTTAATAATGCTCCTTTAATTTAAATAGTTTTAAGATTAAAAATTTAAAATTCTTTCTTTAGCTATATGATAATATTTTCTATCAATCTCAATGCCAATAAAACGTCTATGTAATTGCTTGCACGCAATTCCTGTACTTCCGATTCCCATAAATGGATCAATAACAATATCATTTTCTTTTGACGAATTTGCAATAAGTATTTTCATAAGTTCAATCGGTTTTTCAGTATCATGTAAATTTTTACCATCTATACCCTTTGTTTTAATATTTTTAACCGATAATATATCACTTGTGCCACAATGATTTATTTTTTTTCCTTTTCCCTTACGAAAAAATAAAATATATTCAAATTGAGACATATAATATTGACCCATTATTTTATTTCCCTTATCCCATATCAGGGACTTAATAAAATGAAACCCAACATCCATAAAAGTATTAAGCATATGCAGTAGATTTACATGATTGGTCATTACATAACAATGGCTGCCATCTTTTAAAATCCTATAAAATTCCGGTGCATATTTTTCGCAGTCTATATCATTATAAGTAAAAACTTGACCTTTGTTAAAAATGTCCTTTTGTAGCATACCGCCACTGTTACCCGCTTTTCCTCTACGTGTTGTTTGATATGGAGGATCTGTAACAATTAAGTCTATAGATTCATCAGGGATAGTCTTAATAATTTTCACACAATCTGTTAATAATAGTCTGTATCCTGTGCTTAATTCTGAAAGGTTTATTATTTTATTTTCTGTCATTTTATGCCTTCCTCTTTGTCGTCAACTATGCTTCTATAAATCATTACAGTAAACAGAAATACTAAATAAGTAGTAGTTCGTTGGCATAGGGCAGAGTTTTCACCCAACTAACAAAATTTGGTTCATTTGAATTGTCAAGTCCAGACCACTCGTTTAATTTATGATTTTTGCGTTGCCTGTACATTGTAAGTATATTTTCATAATTCATTGTACAGGTTCTCGTCTGATTATAGCTTGATGGTAGAAGCTGTATTATGTCATACCATATTTGTTTATCCTTTGTTTTAATATATCTGAGCCTCAGTATCTCAAGGTATTCGATTATACTCTGCATATGGATCAGTGTTTCCTCGTCCATTCTATCACAACTGAAATGAGATATATCAAACGAGGCGGAGGTTATCTTATGCATGGTACTTGTTGAGTTTGCAACCGTTCCCACCTTATATGTATCAAATTCCTTCCAAAAGTATATAGGTGCGGTAATATCTACCGATACAAATATTTGCCGTAGGAATTTTCTGTGTTCACTTCCTGCAAGAATCAGTTTTTGCATAAGCGATAGATCGTTTTTGCCTATGATATACGAGGTTTTATATCTGTTACATTCAACTTCGTATAAACATTCTTGGCAAGAAGTTATATCTTTTTCATTATATTTACTACCGTTTGAGCAGCCATAATAGCTATCGCTTTTGTTCCATGAGTTCATGGGGTTTCTCATTCCTCGAATTGCGTGTTCAAATCCCCATACTTCTGTATTTTCAAAGTTCATTTTTTCTCTCTCCTTTAATTAATTTCCTATTTTATAGTTTATAGGTTATCATCCATTTTCCACTCTTTCATATCAAATTTGTATCTTTCTCTTTCTTTAAATTCTTTATATCTTCTATCTGATTGGCACCATAGGCAAGTTCCATGATTACAACAATGTTTATCATACTTTTTTGCTCCATTGTATAACTTCCTATGTTCCTTCCCATGTTCTATTGCTTTATTAAGACTCATTTTGTAATTCTCCATACCAAATGTTTGAAAACAATTTTTAGTGTTTTAGTCTATTGTTTTTGTCAAAATATAAAATATACAAAATTGTTAGCAAACCTAAAACACATATCATAACATCTTTCATTAACACTTTAATTCCCCTCTTTATTTTTTTATTTAATTTACCCATTTTATCACAGGATTGCCTTTAAAACCCTTTACCCATATAAACCATGCGTATGCTACCGCATTATCTTTTGGATTAAAGATACCATTCTTTCCACAACAAACCCTTGAAGAAAAAACATAAATCTTTTTAGGTGGATATTTTTCAAATAGTTGTTTACGAGCTTTGCCCTCTAAGAATGTTAATTTGAGAAACATTGCTATTTTTGTACTATCCATAGATATATCCAAAGCGTGTTCTACAAATTCTTTGGCATACTTATATGGCGGGTTTGTTACAATGTCCCTACTAAAATCCTTTTTGATATCTTCTCTATTGGTTTTGAGGAAGTCTATGATTTTGGTGTCCTTATATCCTCTATCAATAATATCACTGCCTTTGACGTTATATCCTCTTGATTCTAATATGGCGGCTATATGCCCACCGCCAACAGCAGGCTCCCAAACATATTTGCAAAATTTTTCATTTTCTAAAAGTATTTCTACTGCTTTAGGCTCTGTGGCATAATAATCATTATTTTCTGCCACTGATTTGTTTCTATTGTTACATGAAGAAATGAACTTGGAAGTGCCTATCCAGTCTTTATTATTATTTGTTATTTTTACCACTCCTCTTTTTAGTAATTAACTAACAAATCTATACTTACCATCGCAACTTTTATATTAAATATAATCTATCTTTTTATTGTTTTTTTTGAAATACCCAAAAATAACAATGATATTTTCTTGCGTTCTTCTGATTTTCAATCTGCCATTTTACCGACAACCTATTCTTAGCTAAAAGTATAAACAAATCTTTGGGATAAAATCCTATCTTAACTGCTTCGTTCATAATAAATACATGAGTCATATACTGCTTACTACTGCTTATCTTATCTTGACATTTAAAAATCAAAATACCATCCGGACTGAGGATTCTATGAAATTCTTTCATGCTGTCAATATAAAATTTATGTAATTCCTTTTCTGAAGGATAAACTCCGAATCGTTTATTAATTATGTTATTTTCATCATTACTTACTAATGATTTGCCTGTGGTCGCAAGAAATGGAGGATCAAAAATGATACAATTTAATGAGTTTGATTTTATCGGCAAGTTTCTACAATCAGCATATACGACTCCTTCGGCTTGGGGATTAATGTCAAATTTTAATCTTGGTTGCTTAATATCTAAATCTTTATAAAAGTTACCTTTGCTATAAGTTGGGTCGCAATCAATTATTTGTTTAGGAACATGAAGTCTTAAAATATTATGTATTATTTCTGTTTGGTTATATGAAATACTTTTTATCATATGTTCTTAACCTCTATTTATTGGGTCTATTAGTGTTCTGTTTTTGGGTATTAACAATGCTTTCCGCAATCTCACTCCTTGATTATTTATTTAGTGTATATGTAAAGGAAGCTAATCAGGCGAGTTATATCCATCTATACTCTCATAGCTTTAAACCGCAGTTGATACCCTGTGGAAACCGAACATTTAATGGCTGTTTCCTCTTTCGGTGTCTAATGCTAATCCACCCATAACGGTGTTTACCTCAACAACCTTGACTTTACTGGACATTTAACCGAACATATAAAGTCGGCACCGGAAATCAATTGAATAAAAAATTATCTTTAATAAGCCAATCTAACCGCAAATTTGTTAGCACTCAATTTAACTTTGATTAATTATCAAACCAAAAGACAATCCTAAATTTATCAGCATTCTCCTTTATATCTTCGGGTGTCGCACCAGAGTCATATAAAACCTCAACCATTCTCCTCGTGATATTTACACATAGATTATTTAATGCACTATAGGCTCGTCTGATTTTGCTACTTTCTTTCGTAAGGCTTTCTTCAAGTTGATTCCTGTATTCCAGTAATTCTTTTGCTGTGTACCAAGAACGAGAGTGACCATCGCACCCCCAGTAGTCACTAAAGGCTTTAACTAAATTGCTAACATCATAAGGAAGCCCTCTAATTTCTGCAATTTGTTCAACATCACTTCTTCTTCTAACTCCTGCAAGCATCGTGAAAAAAGCATAGTTTCTCCCATCGTATAACGGTTCTGGTATAAGATAATCAACAAAGTCCTCAAGAGTATCAATGTTCAAGCTATCCGGTTTAATATGAGGGGAAACCTTAAAATGATCAACGCATATCCACGTACCATCTTTTGTTTGTTTCTCACAAAACAGATGTATATCACATCCCATTTAAAAACCTCCTTATGTTCTAAGTTCTCGTAAGAATAAAAAATATTATTTTGTTTGTTGTAGTTCAAATAAAATTCCTTGTTCATTTGGCATAACTTCATAATTTTTGAACGGGAATGGAAGTATAGTCACACTGGAATCATTTATAATTTCCATAGTACAATCTATATCAAGTTTTACTCTTGGATAGGTAACAATAAATTCCTCATCCGAACCCGAAAACTTATTTTGTATTGTATATGTTCCATCGGAATTATTGTTAATTGCAGAAGAAACATATACGACATCTGTTGATGCTCTTATAACACGTACTTCTTTGCTCATTACATTTTCTCCTTATGTTCTAACTTCTCTCAACGTAAATGCCCCGTTTCTCAGCGTTTTAGTCGTTTCTGTGTATAAAATCATAAATCTCTTTCCAATTATCAGCTCTAAACATTCCATTCGCACTTGCGTTATAACTTTTATTGTGTGGAGCTGTCATTAGAACTTTGATAAAGTTCCCATTTTCGAGATTGTGTATACCGTCATCAATAAGGTAATCAGCACAAATCATTTGTTTATTATATGTAATTATCATCTTATCCCAAGTGATAAATGGGAAGTATCTCTTAATAATAAACTCATATTTATTTTGGATGGTTCTATAATCGGATGCCGTACAAATATAAATACGATACCCTTCATTATACAATTTTTTTAAATAATGAATTGCATCCTGTCTTGGTGTAACATTACTCCAAAATTCCTTATGATTAAACGGTTCATAAATCTGTTCTCTTGTCAATGTTGGGAAATACAATTTTATATTCCAATTATCAATATTTTTTATATCAACGTTGCACCCATATGAACGGTTTAGATATTCAACCCAAGCAGGCAGTAAATCTTCAATGGTGTCATCCATATCTACAAGTACGGTCGTATCTCTTGCTGGTTTGCTATGCAACTTCATTTCCAAAACTATCCCATCCATTTCTTGTATTTCTGGCATACATTTCTATTTTTTTTAAATCAGGATAAAGTCGCTCAATAATCTCATAAGCGATTTCTGGCTTTTTACTATGTTTCGTAACCCTTTCTCTAAAAACCGTATGTATTTTGCCACGTTCATCCTTTGCCACCGGAGTTAATTTACCTTTGTACATATAAAGAAGATACTCATGACCATAACGAACTGTAAATGCTGCCGGTATTCCAGTAACCTTGTCCCATATCATTCTTGCATGAAGCTTATAACCAAGGCTTTCAGCTATTTGCTGTGCCTCAAATAAATATTTATCTATTGTCCATAGAAACAAAATTGAGTTCTCTCCCGTAGAATTTGTAGCGAGCCGTAAATGTTCCTTAATTTCATCTAAACTACAAACTGGATAATCAAGCGGTTTGCCACTACTATTTTTTCTAACGGATTTCTTTCCACCTTTACTTTGTTTCCAGGGAGGGTCGGCATAGATTAGATCATAGCTACCACATGGTATGTTATTTAAGTCACTTACTATCATTTGTTTTATCACTATCCTCTAATAACTTTTATTTATCTTTTAGTTTTCTGAACTCATTATACCTTCTCCTTATTTATTTGATTTTTGCAAAACCTCGAATCCCTTGATAAAGCGTAATAACATCTTGAAAATATTTTTTCTGGTTGCTTACTGGCAATTTATCCATGCACCCCAAGCCGAATTGCATATACCCAGCATCTAAGTTGTGACAAATTGGGCATTCAAAATGATGTATTGGAGTTCCATATCCATCCCTGATATTCCCAATAGTTCCTTTAGGAAGAACATCTAC
>CANPXK010000033.1 GCA_947585965.1 uncultured Clostridia bacterium | reverse complement strand
CGTCAGGAGGCATTTTACCGTGAAAAGCGTATTCATGATGAAGCTACTGCCCTGAACGGAGCAAGAAAGGAAGGAATTGAAATAGGCAGGGCTGAGGGATTAAACGAAATGATAGAGAAAATGCGCAAGTCGGGTATGTCTGAGGAACAGATAAGGTCAATAATTGATATAAAATAATGTGCATTTTTGATATATAAAATCTACTGCCCGATAGATGTGGGTGATCTTATGGATATACAGAATTCAACGACAATTCCGGAGGTTAAGAAGACGATAGTTATGCTCAGGGAATTAAGTGCTGATGAAAAGGTACGTCAGGAGGCATTTTACCGTGAAAAGCGTATTCATGATGAAGCTACTGCCCTGAACGGAGCAAGAAAGGAAGGAATTGAAATAGGCAGGGCTGAGGGATTAAACGAAATGATAGAGAAAATGCGCAAGTCGGGTATGTCTGAGGAACAGATAAGGTCAATAATTGATATAAAATAATGTGTATTTTTGATATAAAAAATCTACTGCCCGATAGATGTGGGTGATCTTATGGATATACAGAATTCAACGACAATTCCGGAGGTTAAAAAGACAATAGTTATGCTCAGGGAATTAAGTGCTGATGAAAAGGTACGTCAGGAGGCATTTTACCGTGAAAAGCGTATTCATGATGAAGCTACTGCCCTGAACGGAGCAAGAAAAGAAGGAATCGAAATAGGCAGAGCTGAGGGGTTGGCCGAGGGTTTAACCGAAGGAATAACAAAAGGCAGAGCTGAGGGGTTAGCCGAAGGAATAACAAAAGGCAGAGCTGAAGGGTTAGCCGAGGGTTTAAGCGAGGGCATAACAAAAGGCAGGGCTGAGGGTTTGACCGAGGGAATAAATGAAATGATAGAGAAAATGCGTAAGTCGGGTATGTCTGAGGAACAGATAAGGTCAATAATTGATATAAAATGATATTTACAGATGTACTCTTATATGCATAATGGAATTACATTGTAAAATAAAGCGTCGAAAAAAGCGATCGTGAATTGAGGGATATTGTTGCAGAAATTTATTACTTCCTCCCCTGAGGAGACAGAGGCTGTTGCGGAAAAGCTTGCCTGTACTTTGAAAGGTACTGAAATTATTGCAATGTCCGGCGGTCTTGGGGCAGGTAAAACGGCTTTTACACGTGGTCTTGCAAGAGGTCTGGGTATTGATGAGGGTGTGTCAAGTCCTACCTTTGCACTTGTTAATGAATACAAGGGGAAATTTAACCTGTATCATTTTGATATGTACAGGGTCGATTCGTGGGATGATTTGTACAGTACGGGATTTTTTGATTATCAGGACAACGGAGTTATGATTATTGAGTGGAGCGAAAACATACGGGAATTTCTGCCTGAAAACCACATAACCGTAAAAATCAATATTCTTGATGAAAATATGAGGGAAATTATAATTAAAGGGATAGATATGTCACAGATGCAGGTTTAATCCGAAAACGGTTTTTGTATGCCGATATATTGTGATAAATTTGGGAGGAAAAAATGAAAATACTTGCGATTGATACATCAGCTTCACCTGTTTCGGCGGCTTTGCTTTGTGACGGTAAGCTTGTGGGTGAATTTTATCTTAATATCAAAACTACACACAGTCAGACTCTTATGCCGATTGTTTCAAATCTTCTGTCATCGGGCAGGGTTGATATTAATGATATAGACCTGTTCGCCGTTAATGCCGGTCCCGGATCCTTTACCGGCATACGTATCGGTGTTGCCTCTGTTAAGGGGATGGCTATGCCGCTTGATAAACCGTGTGCGGGTGTGTCAACACTCGAATCTATGGCCTATTCCCTACCCTACTCGGACGGAATTGTATGTGCTGTCATGGATGCAAGGTGCAGTCAAGTATATAATGCACTTTTCCGTCTTGACGGCACGGCTGTTGAGAGAATTACGGAGGACAGGGCAATAAGCATTGAGGAGCTTGAAAAAGACCTTGAACATTATGATGAAACCGTATATCTTGTCGGTGACGGAGCGGATATATGTTTTCAAGCTTTTGGTGAAAAGCTAAATGTTGTTCTGACACCTGTTAATATAAGATATCAGCACGCTTACGGTACTGCGGCGGCGGCGGAAATTATGGCAAAGGAAAACAGGCTTTGCACACCTGCTCAGCTTATGCCGATATATTTACGACTTCCGCAGGCAGAGCGTGAGCTTAAGGCAAAACAGGAAAAATTAAAAAAAGGAGAAATGCAGGAATGAAAATTTCACTTGGAGCAGACCACGGAGCATATGAGCTTAAAGAAGCCATTGCAAGGCACCTTAAGGAAAAGGGTGTTGAATATGAGGATTACGGATGTTTTTCAAAGGAATCCGTTGATTATCCGAAATATGCATATAAAGCCGCAAAAGCTGTTGCAGAGGGCGAATGTGAATTCGGCATTATATGCTGTACCACAGGTCTTGGCGTATCAATGGCGGCGAATAAAGTCAAGGGTGTGCGTGCCGCTGTATGTACGGACGAACATCTTGCCGAAATGACACGAAGGCATAACAATGCAAATGTACTTTGCATGGGACAGAGTGTTGTAACCGTAGATGAGGCGCTGGGGATTGTTGATGTATTTCTTTCAACGGAGTTTGAGGGCGGTCGGCACTTACGCAGGGTAAATCTGCTTACAGACATTGAAAACGGAATTGATATTTCCAAATAGTATCCTCTATAATATTCATCATCCTGTCAATCCCGAAAAGTCTGAGGAAACAGCACATGATTGGATAGGCGTAGTAAAAAATACGGAGATGTTGCAGAGTAGAACAAATATAAATTCAGCATTTCCAAGGGTTCGGGGACTTTTGAAATTAAGATACAGCAGTTATAAAATACTAAGAATTTCGTCTTATCAGAATTCCGGTTTACCGGAGTGTCAGGGCAGAAAAACTCCTCACCGCCGATGTGGTAGTGAGGGGTTCATTTTTTTGCGGTTATAACCTTTCGACATTCCGTTCTTATCGGTGAAGTGCATATTCGTCCTGCTTCAATTCATCATACTTCGTATGCAGTCGGCACAGTACCCGCTATGCCGGCATAGGCGGCGATTAAGACATTTAATGTTGAAAACTGCGAAACGGACGAAATTCGATAAAATAGAATCGGTACATCAACCTCTTTCCTCTTTTATAAACCGATTTACACCGCTGCGGAGACGTTCAAGACCATCTTCGAGAGTTTTGCGGGTGCAGGCGATGTTCATTCGTAAAAATGATGTTCCGTTTCTTCCGTATTGAGCACCTTTTGAAACATACAATCCCGTTTCCTTCCGGAGAAATTTCTCCAGACGGGAAGCATCGGCACACACACTGCCGCAATCAATCCATAGCAGATAGGTTGCTTCTGAAGGAACAAGTTTAAGCTGCGGGATGTAAGTTTCTAAAAAAACCGATACGGTCTGCTTGTTATTGTATAGGTAATCCCTCAATGCATCGAGCCAGCCCGCTCCCCTTGTAAATGCGGATATGGCGGCGGGAACAGCGAATGAATTTGGTTCCGCTACCTCGTCAGTATTCAGTCCGCGCCACACCTTATGACGGAGAACAGGATCGGGAACACAGACAGCGGCGGTCTGAAGTCCTGCAAGGTTAAATGTTTTTGTCGGGGAAATGCAGGTAATGCTGTTTTCCCGACATTCATCATTTACGGATGCAAAGGGAATATATTCCTTTCCCGGATCTGTCAGATCGCAGTGAATCTCGTCAGATACCACAATCACATGATGCTTTGAGGCAAGATGACCGATTTGTGCAAGCGTTTCCTTGTCCCATATTTTCCCGACAGGGTTATGCGGATTACAAAGTATCATAAGGGTTGTCTGTGGGTCGGCAAGCTTTTCTTCAAAATCGGCAAAATCAATGCTGTACCCGGTTCCGTCATATTGTAACGGATTTTCAAGAACATTTCTGCCGTTATTAATAATAGAATTAAAGAAAATGTTGTAGACCGGAGTCTGGATCAGCACATTTTCCCCTGCCGTTGTCAGCTTTCTCACAATTGAAGACAGTGCCGGTACAACTCCGGTGCAGAATATCAGCCACTCCTTATCCATCTGAAAACCGTGACGGCTTTTCCACCATCCGCAGACAGCGTTATACCATTCATCCGGAACAACGGAATATCCGAAAATGCCGTGTGACAATCTGCTCTGTAAATCCTCAATAATTTCCGGTGCTGTCATAAAATCCATATCCGCCACCCACATAGGAAGTTCATTTGAACCTACATCCCATTTTAATGATGTCGTGTTTCGGCGATTAACCTCTGTATCAAAATTATACTTCATAAGCAAACCTCCCCACATGAGCAATCACGGCAGGTAATCACTGTTTTGTCAGGATCTACCCTATCTTTTTCAATCGTCAGATCCCCTATGCTGTCCGCAGTAATCCGACCGCCTGACGGGTTAAGGACACTGTCTATCCTGCTCCTTATATCCGCTTCTACCGTTGAATATTCAAATGCAAGTGTAGTATTGATAAGCTTGCAGTTTTTCATAACAAGATTATCTATATAGCACATTCCCTGCAGGCTTTCAACCGTGCAGTTTATCAGTGTCAGATTCCGGGCATTCCACCCGAGATATTCTCCGGAAATAAACGAATCATAAACCGTTATATTTTCGCTGTTCCAGAATGCATCCTTAGAAAGAAGTCTTGAATTATGTATCTCTGCATTTTTCGCACCGTCAAAGGAATAATTTCCGTACAGTACGAGTCCGTCTGCCGTTATATCTGTGCTGTTCATGGCAAAATAATCACCCTTTGCCGTAACATGATCCAAATTTATTCCGTTACAGCTCCATAGTGTTTCTTCAGCATTCGCAAACGAAACATTACGCAGGATAACATCGTGACATCGCCGGAAATTTTTTGGTGCCTCGATCCGGCTGTCCTCAACGGTTACATGATCGGTGTACCACACACCCGCACGTGCCGGTTCAAACCACGTACATTCCTTTGCATAAATATTTTTTGCATACCAGAGCGGATATTTCCACTTAAACATAGAGCCGTAAAGCCTTATGCCGTTACTTTCCTTTAACGGAGATTCCCCGTCCGTAAAAATCGTATCCTCAATAATCAGATCATGTTCCCCGAACAGCGGACGTTCCCCGACATAATAACCCTGTGTAATTTTTTTCATATCCACATCTCCTCACCTGTTTTCTGTTCCATCAATTACATCCTTTCCTAAATATTATCTACACACATTATACTCCTACTCCCCCCAAATATCAAGCGGCGGCGTGCCGGCGGGGTGCCCCCGCTGTCATGTTCGCGGGGTCGCTCACTACGTTCGCTTTGTTTATAGTGGAGGGTAGTCTGTTTCCGCGATAATCACTTTGCCTGACGGTGTGCGTAAGAGGGTGTCGAGAGCGGCTCTGCGAGCCGTTCCGCCGTAAGAATGTTGATAGTAAAACATCAGTTTTAGGTCAAGCCTTTTTCAAAAGGCTTGCGGATTCCAAAGGCAGAGCCTTTGGGCGGCGTGCCGCCGCTGTCAATCCGTAATTAATTTACTCAGGTTAATTAATTCATGGCTCGACCATTAATTTACTCGATGAACAAGGCGGGGTGCCCCCGCTGTCAATCCGTAATTAATTTACTCAGGTTAATTAATTCATGGCTCGACCATTAATTTACCAGATGAACAAGGCGGGGTGCCCCCGCTGTCAATCCGTAATTAATTTACTCAGGTCAATTAATCTATGGCTCGACCATTAATTTACTCGATGAACAAGTGAAAAATATGTCATATGTAGAAACGGAGCGGCTCCTCGGAGCCGCTCTCGACACTTTCTTATTGTTTCCGTCAGGCAAACTACCTATCGCGGAAACAGACTGCCCTCCACTATAAACAGAGCGAACGCAGTGAGCGAAAACGCGAATTGCCCGCGGGGGCTCCCCCGCCGCTAGCAGCCGCAGCCGCAGTCGTTGTTGTTGCAGCCGCAGTTGTTGTTGCAGCCGCAGCCGCCATTGTTGCCGCCACAGCAGCAGCAAAGAATGATTATGAGAAGAATGATCCAAGTACAGTTGTTTCCGCCAAATCCGTTGTTACACATAATAAATTCCTCCTTATATTCCACTCCCCCACTCTCGGCTTCGCCGTGGGAAGTGGTTACATTACATAATACGCCCCATATAAAAATCGGTTACTCAATACTTATGACATTTAAAACATTTTTTCTATTGACATATATACAATTAAATGGTAAAATGAAAACGGTTTTCAAATTGTCGGAGGTGCTGATATGAATAACGGTGAATATAAAACCAGACAAAAACAGGCAATACTCGATTTCCTTAAAAATAATAGAGATAACCACGTTACCGTAAACGATATTTCGGAATATCTTGAAAAAAATAACTGCCACGTCGGAATTACAACTATATACAGATACCTCGATAAACTCCTTGAACATGGTGCTGTGCGTAAATATACAGTGGATAATTCTACATCCGCCTGCTTTCAGTATGCGGGTCCGTCCGATTCCTGCCGTGAGCATTTCCACCTTAAATGCGAAATGTGCGGCAGACTTATACACCTTGATTGCAGCCATGTTTCCGAGCTTTGCAATCATATATTTAAAGACCACGGTTTTAAACCCGATATGATGAGAACGGTTTTCTACGGAATATGCTCGGTATGTGCCGCAAAACAACAAAATAACGGAGGAAATATATGAAAAGAATAACAGCAATAATTTTATCTGCGGTTTTTCTCGCCGCCTTGCTCTGCGGTTGTAAGACTGACAATGACAAAAGTGATGACAGGGTTAATGTTGTGACAACAATATTTCCGCCGTATGACTTTGTCCGACAGGTGGGCGGAGATAATGTGAACGTTTCAATGCTGCTGAAACCGGGGACGGAAAGCCATAACTATGACCCGACACCGCAGGATATCATAAAAATTCAGGATGCCGATATCTTCATATACGTTGGCGGAGAATCGGACGAATGGGTGCGTGAAATACTTGAATCTGATGATAAACAACCCAAAAAAGTAATAGCCCTCACCGACTGCGTTGATACCGTGCAGGAGGATATAACAACAGGTATGACCGTTGAAGAGGAAAACGACAGTGACAAAATAGAATATGATGAGCACGTATGGACTTCTCCGCAAAACGCACTGACAATATCAAGAAAAATTACGGAGGTGCTAGAGGAGCTTGACAGCAAAAACAAAAAGTCATATGAAAAAAATATGCTTGAATATGCAAGAGAGCTTTCTTCCCTTGATAATGACTTCAAAGAAGCAGTGGATAAGGCAAAAAACAAGACGCTTATCTTTGGCGACAGATTTCCAATGAGATACTTTGCGGACGAATACGGACTCGGATATTTTGCTGCTTTTCCCGGTTGTTCCTCGGATATGGAGCCGAGTGCGGCTACTATCTCGTTCCTTATAAATAAAGTCAGGGAAAAGAAAATACCGGTCGTATTTACAATAGAATTTTCAAACGGTAAAGTCGCCGATACAATATGTGAGGCAACAGGGGCAAAAAAACTGGAATTTCATTCCTGCCACAATGTGTCTCAGGAAATGTTTGACGATGGAGCGACATATATTTCAATTATGCGGACTAATCTGAAAAATCTCAAGGAGGCTCTGGATTGAATGAATGAGCTTATCAGATGTGAAAACGTATCCTTTTCATATGAAAATGCAGATGTGCTGAAAAATCTCAGCTTTTCCGTCGGTGAGGGTGATTACCTTTGCATTGTCGGAGAAAACGGGTCGGGAAAAAGTACGCTTACAAAAGGTATTCTCGGACTTAAACAACCCGCCGAGGGCAGGATTATAAAAAGCGACAGTCTCAGGTCGGGCGGTATAGGCTATCTCCCACAGCAGACTCCCGCTCAGAAGGATTTTCCGGCGAGCGTATCTGAGGTAGTTTTTTCCGGACTGCTCGGCAGAAGCGGGTTTCATCCGTTTTATACAAAGAAGGATAAACAGGATGCATACGACAATATAAAAAGGCTCGGTCTTGAGGGACTTATAAAACGCAGCTACCGTGACCTTTCGGGAGGGCAGCAGCAGAGAGTACTTCTTGCGAGGGCATTGTGTGCCGGAAAAAAAATACTTTTGCTTGACGAGCCTGTAACAGGTCTTGACCCCATTGTTACGGAGGAAATGTATAAGATTATTGAGGAGCTTAACCATGAGGAAAAAATTACCGTTATCATGGTGTCACATGATATTTCCTCGGCTGTAAAATATGCAAGTCATATACTGCACCTTAATTATGACAAAAGCTTTTTCGGCACTGCAAACGATTATTTAAACAGTCCGATTGGACGAAGGTTCTTTTCGGACGAATGAATTTTTCGCGTAAATTGTCAAAAAATTTTTTAATTTAATGGGAGTGTGCCTGCACGGCACAGGTGAATTATTACATATGGAATTATTTGAAATATTTGAACATACGTTTATGCTGCGTGCATTGGTCGGCGGGATACTTATTTCTCTTTGTGCCGCTCTACTCGGGGTAAGCCTTGTCCTGAAAAGGTACTCAATGATTGGCGACGGTCTTTCCCATACGGGTTTCGGAGCACTTGCAATCGGTGCTGCGGCAGGATTTCCCCCGCTTGAGTTTGCCATACCGATTGTTATTGCGGCGGCATTTCTGCTTCTGAGAATAAGCGAAAACGGAAAAATCAAGGGTGACGCTGCTGTTGCACTCATATCGACAAGTGCGCTTGCCGTAGGAATCACCGTAACATCACTTTCGGGAGTAAATATTGATATCGAAAGCTATCTTTTCGGAAGCATACTTGCACTTTCGGACAGTGATATTGTATTGTGTGTTATAGTTTTTGCCGTTGTTATGACCATGTTCATACTTTTCTACAACAAAATATTTGCCGTCACCTTTGACGAAAGCTTTTCTAAAGCCATAGGAATGAAGGCAGGAATATACAACATCATAATCGCACTTCTTACAGCTCTTACAACAGTTATCGGCATGAAGCTTATGGGTACTCTCCTTATATCAAGTCTTATGATATTCCCCGCAATCATATCCATGAGAATATTCAGCAGGTTCAAGACTGTTGTCATATCCTCTGCCGTCATATCGGTTATAGGGTTTTTTATCGGTCTTTGCATATCCTTCTACTACTCCACCCCGGCAGGAGCAAGCGTGGTACTTGTCAATATGTTTATGCTTCTCATCTCCTCCACAATTTCCCTCATCAAGCGGCGGCGTGCCGCCGCTGTCAGTTCGTAACTAATTTACTCAGGCAAATCAGTCTTTGGCTCGACCATTAATTTACTCGATGAACGAGTAATGAGTTTGTCATTTGTAGTTGCGGAGCGGCGTGCCGCCGCTGTCAATCCGTAACTAATTTACTCAGGCAAATCAGTCTTTGGCTCGACCATTAATTTACTCGATGAACAAGTGCCGTGCCGGCACGGTCAATCCGTAATTAGTTTTCTCGGATAAATCAGTCTATGGCTCGACCGTTAATTTACTTGATGAACAAGAGATGAGTATGTCATTTGTAGATGCGGAGCGGCTCGCAAGAGCCGCTCTCGACACTTTCTGCCGCATTCCGTCAGGCAAACTAATTATCGCGGAAACAAACTACCCTCCATAACAATCAAAGCGAACGCAGTGAGCGAAAACGCGAATTGACAGCGGGGGCACCCCGCCCGCCGCTGTCAGTTCGTAATTAGTTTTTTTAGTTCAATTAATCTATGGCTCGACCGTTAATTTACTCGATGAACAAGTGCCGTGCCGGCACGGTCAATCCGTAATTAGTTTTCTCGGATAAATCAGTCTATGGCTCGACCGTTAATTTACTTGATGAACAAGAGATGAGTATGTCATTTGTAGATGCGGAGCGGCTCGCAAGAGCCGCTCTCGACACTTTCTGCCGCATTCCGTCAGGCAAACTAATTATCGCGGAGCGGGGTGCTCCCGCTGTCAGTTCGTAATTAGTTTTTTTAGGTCAATTACTCTATGGCTCGACCATTAATTTACTCAATGAACAAGAGATGAGTTTGTCATTTGTAGTTGCGGAGCGGCTCCAAGGAGCCGCTCTCGACACTTTCTGCCGCATTCCGTCAGGCAAACTAATTATCGCGGAAACAGACTACCCTCCATAATAAACAAAGCGAACGCAGTGAGCGCCCCCGCGAACATGCCCGTGGGGGCTTCCCCACTATTTTTCGGGGTGCCTTTCGTCGAATTTGTATTTCTGCTTTTTTGTCAGATATTCGGAATACTCCGCAAGACATGAAAGACCAAGACCGTTGAGCTTATCCAGACTGTCAAGAACTTGCTTCTTAAGCTCCCTGTCCGAATAAAAAGGCTCAAGCCTCGTATCCTTAACTTCAATAACAGGACTGATACCAAGCAAATAATCAACTGAAACATCAAAGTATTTCGAAAGCTTTATTAATGTTTCACCGGTAGGTACTCCGCCGTTTTTCCATTTGCTGATAATTCCTGAGGACAGTCCGATTTCTTTGCCGACCGGATTCGGCTTTTTTCCGTTTCTCTGACAAAGAGCATAAAATCTATCCCAAAACATATAATATACCTCCTTTTGTTTTGTGAAATCTGCAAATAATTACGGATGTACTATTATCGCTTATCGAACATACTTTATCAGATATGAGACAAGCTTATAGTGTGGTAGCAACAAATATTACCAAAGTAATACCTAATTATATCTTACCATAAACCACAGATAATTACAAGAGATATTTTCGTACCTTAAATACAATTTTTCTGCAAAATCCGGAATATAAAAAATATATACAATTACTGCGTTATTTTTGGAATTTTGGCTTAAGGAGTAGTATTTTTATGAAAAAGTGCGTAACAGCTACATCTTGAGAAATAAAAAATTAATCTCATAAATGTCATTTTTGTGCAAAAACTTCTTTATTCGCAGACTGTTGCCCAAAAAGTATTTGCAATATAGCAATGCATCTGTTTTTGCATATATTCGCACCATAAATTATTTAATATCAACAATATAGAAAATACCGCAGAAATTACAAGAATAACTTCTGCGGAAATTTTTTAAATAAAATCAAGCCTCCGGCTCAAGAAGCCCGTATGTACCGTTCTTACGCTTATAAACGACATTAATCTCGCCCGATTTGGCATTCCTGAACATGAAAAACTCATGACCTATCATGTTCATCTGGAGTATAGCTTCCTCAATACTGAGAGGCTTGACCGAAAAGGTTTTTGTACGCACGACCTTATAATCCTCTTCTTCAAGAGAATAATCGTCCTCATCGACAGTCATATCTTCAGCAAAATACCTGCTGATTGAATCAGGCTTGAATCTTTTGCTCAGCTTTGTTTTATTCTTCCTTATCTGTCCTCCCAATATATCAACAACAGCATCAAGCGCATCGTTCATTTCAAGGGCAGTGCTTTCTGCTCTCAGCAACATACCGTTATCTCTGATTGTAACCTCAACAGTCTGTCGATTCTTTTCGAGAGTAACCGTAACAACAACTTCCGCATCATCGCTGAATATCTTTTCAAACTTTCCGAGTTTCTTATAAACTCTCTCCTTAAAGTTATCCCTGAGATTTACTTTTCTTCCGACAATGTTGTATTTCATAAGGCAATCCTCCTTTAGTTTGGATATCTCATCCTTGAGACTACTTGTATTATAACATAATTAAACAAAAAATGGAATACTTATTTTGAAATTTTATGAAAAATTATGAAAAAATTAATTCTCCGTTAATAAATACTGCTGCCGGCTTTTTTGTTATGTCTAAAGGATCGCCGTCATAAATAACAAAATCAGCGTCCTTCCCCACTTCTACCGAACCCACTCTGTCGGAAATTCCGCAAATTTCAGCGGCTGTCGAGGTTATAGCCCTGAGTGCGGCTGTTCTGTCCATACCCTCCCGTACGGCAACCGCAGCACAAAGCGTAAGATATTGTATCGGTGTTTCAGGGTGGTCGGTTATTATGGCTGTGGGAATATTGTTTTTTGATATTATACCGGGTGAGGTCGGGGTGAGTGATTTAAGCTCCGGCTTACTCCTGTCCGTCATAAAAGGCCCGGACAATATTCCGATGCATTTATCCTCCAGCTCGTCACATATCAGATGTCCCTCCGTTCCGTGTACGATAACGCACTTTATACCGAATTGCTCACTGATACGCAGAGCGGTAAAGATATCATCAGACCTGTGCGCATGGAAATGTGCGGATATATCCCCGTCAAAGAGGCGGCAGAGTGCTTCGTTTCCCTCATCATATTCCGGCGGCTCCGTATTTTCGGGGTCACAAAGATATTTCAATTTATCTTCATGGTATTTTTTCGCTTTTTTCAGTGATTCACGAATCATTGCCGCTATTGCCATTCTCGTTATCGGCATACGTTCTTTATCATTATAGACCGATTTCGGATTTTCACCGAGGGAAAATTTTATTGCCGATGGTGCTTTGATTATCATATTATCAATCCTTTTCCCATACGTTTTGATTGCCGCAATCTGTCCCGCAATCGGGTTTGTACTGCCCGGGCTTATCAAAACGGTTGTTATACCCGCACGCAGTGCTTCGCGGAAATATCCGTCAAGCGGGTTCGCACCGTCTATGGCTCTGAGCTGTGGGGTAATCGGTTCAGTACTTTCGTTGCCGTCATCGCCCTCAAAGCAGAGAGAATCCTCAAACATACCGAGGTGAGTATGTGCATCCACAAATCCCGGGTAAAGATTTTTTCCCTTAGCGTCAAACACATTACCGTCAAAGTTTTCTGCACACGGCATTGTACCTATTTCGGTTATTATGCTTCCGTCGGTTTTAATATACCCATTCTCAACAATCCTATTATCCTTATCCATTGTATAAATATTTACATTTAAAATTATCATAATAACACCCATAATAATAATGTGCCGTGAAAGCTTCGTCAAAGACTTTCACGACACTATACCCATTCACACTGTCAGGCAGACCGCTGCCGCATTATCCCGCTGCTGCCACTCAACATTATCAAACACAGCAAAAGCAAACCTGCTCACCTCTGCGAATTGTTTCTTCTGGAATATCCGCCGTTCCGACGAGTTTCTGTCCTCTTTAAATCGGACATCTTTTCATCACTTGCCTGCTTGAACCTTGAAAGCATATCTTCAAAGCTTGAGCTTTCTTTCTTCTTCGATTGCTGCCCGTCAAAAAACGGCTGTTTGCCTGCCTGCTGACGCTGCGGCTTACCTCTGTCCTGTCTGCCGGACTGCCTGTTCTGCTGGGGCAGAGCCTTCTTTATGGAAAGACTTATCTTCCCCTCCTCACTGATAGACAAAATCTTTACCTTAACAGTCTGTCCCTCGGTCAGATGCTCCTTGATATCATTGACATATGTCGACGCTACCTCGGAGATATGTACCATACCCGTTTTTCCGCCTTCAAGGTCAACAAATGCACCAAACTTCGTTATGCCCGTAACCTTGCCCTCAACAATCATCCCAACTTCAAAATTCATACCGAAAATGCTTTCTCCTCTCAATCACCGGCAACGTTAATAAATACAACTTCACCGTTTTTAACGTAATCCAATTCTTCCCTTGCAATTCTTTCAACATAGCCCGAAAATGCATCCTCATCATTATTCTTTACCGCATCGGATACCTTCTTAAGCTCAGTATTCTTCTGCTTCTGAGTGAATATCTGTTCTTCAACTTCTGCAAGTTCTTCCTTGGCATTACTTATTTTGATCTGCTGGTCAACAATCATATACAGCACATAAAGAGTTACTATAACAAGCAAAACATACAGAAGATAATTTTTCCCCTGTTTCGCTTTTCTTGTACGCTTAGCTTTTCCTGCCTGCATCAATATCACTATCCTTAACCATGATTATTAACCGATATGCTTATTATACAACATTCCATAGCCACATTGCAAGAAAAATCGACCTTATTTTTTAATTTTTTTCTGAATATTTTTTTAATATACATTTTTCCTTAAAATAACCTGTTATTTTTATCACTTTTCTTTTAACACCCTCAAAAATACGGTTTGTCAATGCTCCCACAAACCCGATTGCGGCGGACAGTCCCCTTATAACATATCTGCTTATTGAAAAATATAAAACCACATACGATATGAGTTCTGCCACGATTACATATAATCGTACCTTTCCCTCCGTTTGTGAAATCGCATACATGGAATTAAGTATCGCAACAATCACCATAAATAAAACATCACCGATAAACAGTTGTATTTTTGTCGGAGGTGAAACCACTCTGACTGCACATATCGCAGTATACAGCAGCTCTATTATTGCCCCGAGCAGGAACGCCCACAAAAATGCCGTTGTCTGTTGTCCCGTTGTGAGTTCCATATATCCACATCCTCATCTGAATAACTTAGAGAAAAAACCTCCGTCATTTTGCTTTGTTTCGGAATACACAAGGGAACAAATCTCCCCGTCAAGATTCAGCTCACCTGATTCCTGACTGAACTTATTTATATGCAGGCTGTATCCCCCGACAGTCAGCTCACCCTTTTCGGTTATCAGAAGTATTTTTTCGTCATCAAACCCCGACACATCTATAACGCCCGTCACATTCAGTACATTTCTGTCCTCCATTATCAGATTATGTTTTTTCCCCACAGCAGGTCTTTCGTCATTGCTCAAAAAAAATCCCCCCGCAAAGTTTATCATAATAATCTTTATGCAGAGGAAATTAATTTTATTCATATTTCATTGTATAAGACTGTACAAAAGACCCGCCTCGTCCTTTTTTGCATATTCGTTTATGCTCACCACTCTGACCTTCAGCGATTTTGCACCGAGCATTATTTCTATTACATCATCCACTTTAACATCATATGATGCCCTTGCGGCTTTGCCGTTTACGATTACCCTTCCGGCATCGCAGGCTTCATTTGCAACAGTCCGTCTTTTTATCAATCTGCTTACCTTCAAATATTTATCCAATCTCATTCTCCAACCCCCCACGCCGGCGGGGTGCCCCCGCTGTCAGTTCGTAATTAGTTTTTTTAGGTCAATTAACCTATGGCTCGACCGTTAATTTACTCTATGAATAAGTGATAAGTTTGTCATTTGTAGTTGCGGAGCGGCGTGCCGCCGCTGTCAGTTCGTAATTAGTTTTTTTAGGTCAATTAATCTTTGGCTCGACCGTTAATTTACTCGATGAACAAGTAATAAGTATGTCATTTATAGATACGGAAAGCCTCGCAAGAGGCTTTCACGACACTTTCTGCCGCACACCGACAGGTAGACTAATTATCGCGGAAATGGACTTACCGCCAAAACAGTCAAAGCGAACGCAGTGAGCGACCCCGCGAACCGGACAGCGGCGGCACGCCGCCGATGAACAACAGATGAGTATGTCATTTGTAGATGCGGAAAGCCTCGCAAGAGGCTTTCACGACACTTTCTACCGCACACCGACAGGTAGACTAATTATCGCGGAAATGGACTTACCACCAAAATAGTCAAAGCGAACGTAAGTGAGCGACCCCGCGAACCGGACAGCGGCGGCACGCCGCCGATGAACAACAGATGAGTATGTCATTTGTAGATGCGGAAAGCCTCGCAAGAGGCTTTCACGATACTTTCTACCGCACACCGACAGGTAGACTAATTATTGCGGAAATGGACTTACCGCCAAAACAGTCAAAGCGAACGCAGTGAGCGACACCGCGAATTGCCCGCGGGGGTTCCCCCGCTAGTTTTTAGCCACGGCCTCCTTGAAGGACTTGCCGGGCTTGAATGCGGGAACCTTGGATGCCGCAATCTGTATCTTCTCACCTGTGCGAGGATCACTTCCGACCCTTTCCTTCCTCTCACGACGCTCGAATGTGCCAAAACCAACAATGCGAATCTCTTCTCCGTTTGCTACATTCTCAATAATAACATCAACAAGAGAAGATACCGCAACTTCAGCATCCTTCTTTGAAATTCCTGCCTTCTCGGCAACTGCATTAATAAGCTCAGATTTGTTCATTTTTTAATCCTCCAGTTTTAATTATTTAGAAATTTCTTTCCGTTTTCGGCTAAACGCTCTCACATCAAGCCCTGTATAATCAACACCCTCAGGAATTATCAGACTTCTCATTTCTCTTAAAGCTGCCTATAAATTCCTCACAGGTATCATACAGCAATTTTTCACAGTCGGTGTCAATAATATTTGATAACCCCGCTGCTGAAAATAAAATCTTCCCAAGCTCTCTGTCATAACATTCGTCATTTTTTTCGGAAAACGCTTCCTCCAATGCCGTGAGTGCATCATGCATATCTGCAAAAAAATCCTCGGCACTTGCGGCACAGCCTCCCTTTTTCGCTTTCTTATGAAGCTTCTGCGCCCTCATCAGTGAAGGCAGGGTTCTGGATACACTGTCCATAGCCTCGGAAACGGTTTTCTGCGAATGTGTCTGCATCTTTATTTCGTCCCAGTTTTTAAGTACCTGCTCTGTCGTATCGGCTCTGACATCTCCGAATACGTGCGGATGACGTATTATCATTTTCTTACAAATCTCATCCGTCACATCATCAAAAGCAAAACCGCCCTTTTCTTCCTCCAAAACAGTATGAAAAACCACCTGAAGCAAAACATCTCCAAGCTCCTCACGAAGATGCACGGGATCCTTTTCGTCAATAGCTTCAACAGCTTCATAGACTTCCTCAATAAAATCCTTCCTAATTGATTCATGAGTCTGTACCTTGTCCCACGGGCAGCCCCCCGGCGAACGCAAAAGCCTTACTATCTCGATAAGATCCTCTGTATTATATCTTTCCTTAAATTCAAATTCAACCATAAATCTCACCATCAGGCAACGGCATACAATCTATTTTACCTTATTAGTCCTTTTTTTTCAAGTATTTTTACAATTTTATTTCCTTTAGGCATTTGCAGGATATCCTCCCTCTTTATACCTTTGATTAAAAACAGCGTTAATACATAGACGATAATCGCTGTCAGTATGGAACAAATAGTTGCGAAACTCTGCACCATAAAGAAATCAAACAAAATCTCGGAGAAGTATGCGCTGACTCCGCATATAACCGATGCTATAAGCGGTTTTATTAGTATCGAAACAAAATCCGGAATGATTTTTGTTTCTCTGCAAAGCACAAACATCGCCACAACAGTGACAAAACCGTAGCATACGATCGAACCCACATTTGCTCCCTGAATATTAATCTCGGGTATGCCTACAAGAACATAATTGACAACTATCTTTATTATCATACCGGCTACAAATAATTTCAGGGGAATATCCATTCTCCCCACAGCCTGTAGCATACTGCATATAGGCGTACTCGTGGCAATAAATATAACCGATATCCCCATAACGGCAAGGACTTTTGAACCTATCTCTACCTCATTGGCAACACTTGAACTGCTGTATATAAGCGAAAGCAGCGGTTCAGACAAAACGGACATACCTATTCCTGCCGGTATCGTTACCAACACTGTTACTCTCAGCACAGTTTCAACACTCTGCTTAAGCTTAAGCTTATCCCCGCTTGCCCAAGCCGCTGTAACCGATGGAAGAGCCGTTGTACCGAAAACCTGCGTAACGGCTGTGACAAGCATCATAAGTGTAAGTGCCATACCATAGCAGCCGTACAGATAGGTATGCGTGTCTCCCGCATAGAGTATATCATCAGGTATCATCGAACCGTACACATTTAACAGTGCATCGGGATTTGTTTCCATAATATTGTGGATCCTTCTTTGCACAAGCGTAGAATCCACCATATCGGCAAGACTCATGATAACCGAACTCAGACCTATCGGTACAGCGGTTCGTACAAGAGTACGTATAATAACACCGTTTTTTCTCGGAGGCGGTGAATTTCTCAGCTCTTCCGCCGTAATTCCGTCACCGTTTCTGCGGTATTTAATATACAAAAACAAAAAAGCAAAAAACGAACCTAACGATATACCCGTTATAGCCGCACCTATAGCAATAGGCACGGCGGCAGCATTTGCTTCAGTTTCACTTGCACACTTTATTCCGAGAACATATCCGCTGCTGTAATATCCGTTCATACAAACCTTCATTGTTATGTATGAAGCCGTATATCCCAGAAAAAGCTTACACGCAGCCTCAATAATTTCCGATATCGCCGTCGGCGTCATATTTCTCATGCCCTCAAAGCAGCCTCGGTAAATTGAGAGCAGACAGCCGAAAAATATCGTCGGGGAAAGGCACAAAAGACCGAAAATCGCATTCGGTGCGTCAATAACATTAACATAGATAAAGCTGCCGACAACCATTATCAGAAAACACAGCAGACCTGCAACAACAAAAATAGGCACCGCCAGCTTATGTATCTGACGAACGTCTCTGTAACGTTTTTTAGTAACGCTTTCCGATACCGTTCTTGAAATTGCTATCGGAAAGCCTGCCGTTGACAGCATAAACAGAGGATTATACAGTGCGTAGGCGGAATTAAAAAGACCCGTGCCCACTCCTCCGTACATTGCCGACAGCAGTATCTTATACACCATACCCATAAGACGCACAATAACCATACTTGTGCCAAGCACCATTGCACCCTTAAGAAACGACTGCGACTTCCTCTCCTTATTCTTTTGTTTCACTTAAGCACATCCTTTCGGAAACGATATCACCCTCAGAGCAGTTCGTCATCCTCAAAGTTGTCCTCGGTAAAATCCTTCATATCATCAGTCAGAGTGCCATCGTCCTCATTTTCTGCAAGTCTTTCACCGCATTTGCTGCAGAACTGAGCGTTTTTTGAATTATATGCACCGCATGAGGCACATTTCTTCTTATTTGATGCATTCGCCAAAAGGTCGTTTACCGAGTTAAGCTGATTTTTGAGCTCGGTAATTTTCTCAATAAGCTCGGTCTTGTTTTTTGTATAATCCTTCCCGCTAATACCCTCTTCATATGCCACACGACCGAGAATCTGATACTTACGTGTGATTTCAGACTTCAAATCAGCAGCGGCAAGCTTAAGCTTTGAAATATCTATAACCTTGCCTGCTGTTTTTCCTACCGCATCAACGGCGCTCCTTGCATTGAGAAGTACATCTTCAAAAATACCCATAGTTTAGATCTCCTTTGCTGACAAATTTTACAGTGTATAGATTATAACATTTTTATTTACATTCTTCAAGGATTTTTAAGAATTTTAATTGAAAAATCAAATTCTTTGTAATTTTTCAATAATCATAGCTTCCGCCGCCTATAAATTCACGTAATAACGAATCCTGCGGAATCAAATCGGAATCAATATCCTCAAATCTGTCAAGTGAGCTTTTCAGATGCTCAACAAATTCAATATGCGGACTTTCAGGGGAGATTTCCGACAAAAGCCCGAGGGCAAACGCTTTCATAACGCACGGTTCATATATGTGTATAGAATTTATCGTGAAATCACTTGTATACCTGTACGGTCTTATATACTTCTTCTCACCGCTTACAACGCTGTCCCACATTGAAAGCATATGTGACGGCTCGACCCTGCGGTAGCTGTGATCCCTTACGAGTCTTCTTATAAAGCGGAGCTCCCTGTTTGTGAGAACATAATCCTCGGAATCTTTTATTCCCTGTTTTACGCTTACATATAGCTTCACCACATTTCCCACAGGCATACCCTCGCTGAAAACAGGATTAAGTGCATGAATACCCTCTATAATAACCGCGCTGTTTTTTTCAAGCCGTACCTTTTTTGTCTTCTCCGAACGCATACTTTTTGTAAAATCATATTTCGGGATTACACATTCTCCGTATGTGAGGAGATTGTCCATAGTTTTCTTTATGAGCGGTATATCAAGTGCATATACGGATTCAAAATCCGGCCGCCCGTCGGGAAGTCTGCCAACCTTATCCGCTCCGAGGTAAAAATCGTCCATTGAAATCTGGATAACATCAATTTCATGTCTTTTAAGCTCATCACCGAGCTTTTTAACACAGGTTGTCTTTCCGCTGCCGGACGGTCCGGACAACAGCACGATATGTCTGTCCTCCTTTGCCTCATAAAGTCTGTCCGCTATAAACCCCAAATCTGTTTTGAGAAGGTTCTCATTGAGCCCAATCAGTCTTTCAGGCTCATGCTTTGCCTCATAATTTATTCTGTCAAGGTCATAGGCATATCTTCGGTAAGTATTAAGATAATTCATCATAATAGGATCTCACCTGCTCTTTCCTCTTAAGTATTTCTTCAAACCCACTGATATATTCGTATGGGTATTTGTAATTAAATATTCTTGTCAGCTCATTTCCGTACGGATTTTTAAGCTTTGTAACCGCTCCCGCACCGCAGCCCAATATTGTATGCGTTTCGTCCATTACAAATACATTATATATTCCCTCGCGGCCTTTTTTTGACCAGCCTGTGTTTTCAAGTCCTCCCTCTATACGGCTTTGCCTGTAAAGGTAATACGGTTCATAGCCTTTTTGGGGAAGTCTTTCGGAACAAATCGCAAGCATTTTTGCAGCTGAGTTATTCTCTCCTATAGAATGTCCCTGTAACGTAAGCCTCGACGAACGCTTGAGTGCAAGTGTATGTACTGTTATGCTTTCGGGATCAAGGCTGAATACTCCGTCAAGCGTTTCTGTAAAGCTTTCTGCTGTGTCTGTGGGAAGTCCCGCTATAAGATCCATGTTTATGTGGTTAAATCCGATTTCTCTTGCAAGACCGAATGCATCATAAATCTGCTTCGATGTATGCTTCCGTCCTATAACCTCAAGGACGCTGTCGTTAAGTGTCTGCGGATTTATGCTTATCCTGTCAACTCCCCCATCCAATATCGCCCTCAGCTTTTCCTCATCTATCGTATCGGGTCTGCCCGCCTCAACGGTAAATTCCCTGCATACCGACATATCAAAATTATCCCTGACCGTTTTTATCAGTATATCAAGTTGTTCCGCACTGAGTGTTGTCGGAGTTCCTCCGCCTATATATACGCTTTCCAATATAAGCCCTTTTTCTCTCACAATTCTTCCCGTATATCCGATTTCCCTGCAAAGCAGCTCAAAATACGGTGCAATAAGCTTTTTTGCTTTATCCGCCGTCTGTGATATAAAAGAGCAATACGAACATCTTGACGGACAGAAGGGTATCGAAATATACAGACTCGCCGACATCGGTCTGCTCAGGGCAAGTATTTTTCTCTCGTTTTCCTCCGTCCACGCACTGAGCCTTATTTTTTCGTCCGATACCAATAATTTATTCTTAAAATAATTTTCCGCATATTCTTTTCCGTTTTTATCCGAAAGCCGTCTGAAAAGCTTTATCGGCCGCACACCCGTAAGTATACCCCAAGGCTTCGTTTTACCCGTAAGCTCGGATAAAATAGTGTAAAGGCAAACAGCCATATACCTTTCAGCCGTTTTTTCAAAATCCTCAATCGACAAGCTTATGTCCTTTACAGATATTCTTTCAAATTCTCCCGTATTTACTTTGACATAAATATGTGCATTTCCCGTTTTATCGTCTTCGCTCATTGATGTATATATATACGGCGGCACTTTATCCTCGGGTATTTCTTTTTCTACTTTTATTTTTTCATCAGGAAAAAACAGTCTTACAAGATTTTCCATTTCATAATGGAATCTATGGTTGTCTATATAAACTATCATAACAAACTATCCTTCATATACGGATTATTTTTTCTTTCAAATCCGAGCGTTGTCTTATCTCCGTGTCCGCAATATATATCAGGGTTTCCGTCAAGCTCTGCAAGTTTTTTAAGGGATTCCTTAATTTTTTGACTGCTGCCTGTCGGAAAATCCGTCCTTCCCATTGACAGATAAAACAATGTGTCACCTGTAAACATCACATCTCCTATACGATAGCACACTCCTCCGTCGGTATGACCCGGAGTTTCATAAACCCGTATTTTTTCATTCCCGAAATCGAGCTCAATACCTTCCTTTACAAGTATATCCGGCTTGAATTTTTCAACATATATCCCTGTAAACATTGACAGATTGAGCATACCGTCAGATGTAAAGCTCTCCTCGTTTTCACCTATCACAACCTTAACATACGGATATTTTCTCTTCATAGCCGCAACATTTCCTATATGGTCATAATGACCGTGGGTAAGCAGAATATATTTAAGCTTATCCGCCCCAAATTCGTCTATTCTTTTTTCAAGCTGCGGGCAGGCTTCACCCGGGTCAACCACTAAAGCAACCCCTGATTTGTCATCCGTTACGAAATAACAGTTACATGAAATTTCAAAACATTCTACTTTTATCACTAAAATTCCTCCAATTTACACTTCATAAAAAAGCAATACGAAACATCTTTTTATTATTACAGATTATCCGTATCAATTATAAGGGTAACGGGACCGTCATTCAGAAGTGACACTTTCATATCAGCACCGAATATGCCGCGTTCCACCCTATCAATACCGTTTTTCTTCATGCACTCGCAGAAATACTCATACAACGGTTCCGCCTCATCTTTTCCGGCTGCCGCTCCGAAATCCGGCCGCCTGCCCCTGCGGCAGTCCGTGCAAAGCGTAAACTGCGACACGACAAGCACCTCACCGCAGATATCCGCAAGTGACAAATTCATCTTATAATTCTCGTCCGTAAAAATACGAAGTCCCGATATTTTGGCACTGAGTTTTTCGGCTTCCTTTTCGGTATCGCCCTTTTTAACACCAAGGAGTATCAGCATACCGTTACCAATCTCCCCTACCGTTTCTCCGCCTGCTTCCACATTACAATATGCTACCCTCTGTACAACCGCTCTCATAAATACAATCCTCCTGCAAAACGAATACTTGCAGCTTACCGGTAATGTCAGTTTCTGCCGACAGATACTATGCCGTTTATTCCGCTCAATTTGCTTATTACCGTCTTCAAATGGTTAATCCCATTCACCGTCACACTTATCTCAACAATAGCCATGCCGTTCTTGCTCTCCCTCGAATTGAGATTGTGTATGAATAAATGCATGGCGGAAAGCTGATTTGTGATATCTGCAAGTAACCCCGTCCTGTCTGTGGCACTGATACGCAGCGTAGCCTTGAAGGTTTCATTCGCTATGTTGTCCGCCCATTCCGCACTTACCCACCTTTCGGGTTCGGGAGATTTTGAAATGTCCTTCGGAACATTAGTACATGACCTCTTGTGTATGGATACACCATATCCCCTTGTGATAAATCCTATGATATCATCACCCGGCAGCGGATTGCAGCACTTTGAATATTTTATCAGGCAATCATCAAGCCCCGCAACCCTGACACCGCTGCTTATCTTCTTTTTCGGTATCTCGTCCTTTATAACAACAATCGGCTCATTTTCATTAACCGTGTATTTCTTGAAATAATTTTCCTTTATCCTCGGAAGTATTCTCCACAGCTGTATTCCGCCGTAACCGATAGATGCATAAAAATCATCTATTGTATTGCAGTTCTGCCTGTGCATAACATCGGCAAGAAATTCCGGAAGCTCCTTCTCCGGTACATTTATGTTCAGCCGCCTGAATTCCGCCTCAAGCTGTCCCTTTCCCTCCTGTATGTTCTCGTCACGCTTTTCTCTCTTGAACCAGAGCCTTATTTTGCTCCTCGCTTCACTCGTCCTGACAATGTTAAGCCAGTCCCTCTTCGGTCCTGTGCTTTCTTTTGCCGTCATTATCTCGACAATTTCGCCCGTCTTAACCTTATAGTCAAACGGTACAATACGCTTGTCCACTTTCGCACCGTTCATACGGTTTCCTACTTCACTGTGAATGGCATATGCCACATCTATAACGGTAGCTCCGTTAGGCAGACTCAATACATCTCCCTTCGGCGTGAATACAAATACCTCCTCGGGAACAAGATCCATCTTTATGGTACGCACTATATCCGTTGAATCATTGTCACTCTGATTTTCAAGCATCTTCCTTATCCATGCAAGACGATCATCAAGGGAATTTTTCTTCGTTATTCCCTCCTT
>CANPXK010000032.1 GCA_947585965.1 uncultured Clostridia bacterium | reverse complement strand
TCCTCTACTCCTCCGAGATCACGGCGGAAACGATCCTTATCGAGCTTCTCATGGGTCTTTATATCCCAGAAACGACAAGTGTCGGGAGAAATCTCATCCGCAAGTATTATCTCACCGCTTGATGTCTTACCAAATTCAAGCTTGAAGTCAATAAGCTCAACTCCTACGCTTTCAAAAAATTCTACCATATACTTATTTATATCAAGAGCCATTTTGCTTATGGTGTCAATATCCTCCCAGCTTGCCGCGCCTATCGCAACAGCATGATAGGAATTTATAAGCGGATCGCCAAGTTCGTCATCCTTATAGGAAAATTCAAGAACGGTTGTCTTAAGCTCCGTACCCTCCTCAAGACCAAGACGTTTAGCCATAGAACCGGCCGCCTTATTTCTTATGATCACCTCAAGAGGTACTATCTTTACTTTCTTTACAACTGTTTCTCTGTCATTAAGCTCCTCAACATAATGAGTATGTATTCCCTTTTCCTCAAGGAGCCTGAACATAAAATTGGACATTCTGTTATTGACAACACCCTTGCCGGTTATCGATCCCTTTTTAAGACCGTTGAATGCTGTAGCATCATCCTTATACTCAACGATGTAAAGCTCGGGATCTGCCGTAGAATATACCTTTTTTGCCTTTCCCTCGTAAAGAAGCTCTGACTTTTCCATAAATAATTTCTCCCTTCAATGTACGCTCGATACAGTGCGGACAGTCCTCACTGAAAATCGAAATCAAAAAACAACTACACCTAATTATACAACACCTCGGACTATTTAAGCAAGCAATTATCCCGATTGGATTATTTTTTGACACAAACAACAATATATTAATATTTTTTTATTAATTTTTACACCTTTTGCACAAAATTAATAAGATATAAAAAAAACAGTTTTATCCGAAATGCAGTCCGGTTCGTGATAGGGGAAGCAAAATAAGACAAATCACAAGAATGATATGCAAGTTTTTTATAAAATCTTTCAATATCAGGGAAAATTTTACTTGATTATCCGACTAAAGTATGCTACAATAATTATTGCGTCGAATGCTACGCAAAGGTGCATAACACATTCAGTTTCCGCATGGAAATTGTGCAAGTGCATTATAAAAAAATTTCATTAAATCTAAGGAGTGACAAAGATGTCATATGTAAGCGATGTACTTGAAAAAGTAATCGAAAAAAACCCGGCACAGCCCGAATTTGTACAGGCTGTAAAAGAAGTTCTCGAATCTCTCGAACCCGTTATTGAGGCTAACCCCCAGTATCAGAAGGAAAGTATCCTTGAAAGAATTACCGAGCCTGAAAGACAGCTCATGTTCAGAGTACCGTGGGTTGACGACAACGGTAAGGTACAGGTGAACCGCGGTTTCCGTATCCAGTTCAACAGTGCTATAGGTCCCTATAAGGGCGGTTTAAGACTTCACCCCTCTGTAAACCTCGGTATAATCAAATTCCTCGGCTTTGAGCAGATCTTTAAAAATTCACTGACAGGTCTTCCCATAGGCGGCGGCAAGGGCGGCGCTGACTTTGATCCTAAGGGCAAGAGCGACAGAGAGGTTATGGCATTCTGCCAGAGCTTTATGACAGAGCTTTACAGACATATCGGTGCAGATACAGACGTACCGGCAGGCGATATCGGTGTAGGCGGAAGAGAAATAGGCTACCTCTTCGGTCAGTATAAGAGAATAAGAGATTGCTATGAGGGAGTTCTCACAGGCAAGGGTCTTACATTCGGCGGTTCTCTCGCTCGTACGGAGGCTACGGGATATGGTCTTCTCTATATCACAGAAGAGCTTCTCAAGGATCATGATATAGATATAAAGGGCAAAACAGTATGCATAAGCGGTGCGGGTAATGTTGCAATCTATGCTACACAGAAGGCTCAGCAGCTCGGTGCTAATGTTGTTACACTTTCCGA
This sequence comes from uncultured Clostridia bacterium, assembly GCA_947585965.1. Lineage (GTDB taxonomy): Bacteria > Bacillota > Clostridia > Oscillospirales > Acutalibacteraceae > UBA1213. The sequence continues at coordinate 22,912 of CANPXK010000032.1, read as the reverse complement.
TTCAACAGGCTGGATTTACGATCCGGAGGGAATTGACGTTGCAGCAGTCAAGGAAATCAAGGAAGTCAAGAGGGCAAGACTTACAGAATATAAGAATTATCGTCCTGACTCCGAATATCATGAGGGCAAGTTCATGTGGACTATCCCCTGCGATATAGCTCTCCCCTGTGCTACACAAAACGAGCTTGATGTTGAGGCTGCCGACAACCTCATCAAGAATGGCGTTATCGCTGTTGCAGAGGGTGCAAATATGCCTACAACCCTTGAGGCTACAAAGAAATTCCAGGATGCGGGCGTTTACTTTGTTCCCGGCAAGGCTGCTAATGCAGGCGGCGTTGCTACATCCGCACTTGAGATGTCACAGAACAGCCAGAGACTTTCCTGGACATTTGAAGAGGTTGACGCTAAACTTCAGCAGATTATGGTTAATATTTACCATAACATTGCAGATGCTGCAAAGAAGTATAACCTTGAGGGCAACTATGTTGCAGGTGCAAATATTGCCGGCTTCGTTAAGGTTGCAGACACAATGATTGCTCAGGGTGTAGTCTGATAAATAAAAGCCTTTCATACTCATCATACCTATAAATTAAAAGACTGTCATGCGGCGGTGTTTTTCGCACCCGTATGGCAGTCTTTCCTTTTAATATTTTGTTTATCCGTTCAGTAAATATATTGCTAAATTGAGATAAGCGGCAAATGTCAGCCATAAGAGATACGGTATCTGTATAAGACCCGATATTTTATCCTTCTTATAAAAGCTGATTATCATTGCAAGAACCAGTACCCATAAGACGGCGAGCCATATAAATGAAAACAGATATGCACCAAAGCCGAAAAAGAATACTGTCCAGAAGAAATTAAAAAACAGCTGCACTGCATAAATAAGAAGCTCTTTCGACAGCCTTTTATCATTTTTAATATAAATCCTTGCCGCCCCTATTCCCATAAGGGTATACAGCACTGTCCATACTATAGGAAACAGAAACGGCGGGGGTGACAGGGGCGGCTGTGTAAGTTGTGAAAACCGTGGCATACCAAGGAAGGTTATTATGCCGCCAAGCACTCCGACGCCTAAAGCAATTGCAATTGATATAATGTACGTCCTGTATTTTTTTATTTTGTCAGCTAACCAACTCCCTTTTACGGAATCGGAAATATCCGCCGCCGTCTTTGCGACTTCTGACATATTATTACTGATATATTTTGGCAAATCTTCCACCACCATATAGTATATTTTTTATATTATATGTATTTTCTCAATAATTATAACTGTACCCGTTCTTTTTTATATTTTGTCTAAACCGTAAATAAGTAAAATTACACTCCGATACTTGAATTTTCCACAAAATTGTGCCATACTATAGGATGTATTGTATCCGTAAGGAACAGTAACATCAAAAAGGGAGTCTTTAATATGAAAAATACAGTATCTACCCTACTTTCGCAGAAGCAATCGGGTAAAAAAATCACGATGCTTACCGCTTACGATTATACAACCGCACGAATAGAGGATGAGTGCGGCGTAAATTCTATACTTGTAGGGGATTCTCTCGGTATGGTCATGCTCGGATATGACAATACCCTGCCAGTAACCATGGAGGATATGCTCCACCATACAAAAGCAGTTTCAAGAGGTGCAAAAAATGCCTTTGTCGTTGCAGATATGCCGTTTATGTCATATCAGACAAGCGTATATGATGCCGTTGTAAATGCAGGCCGACTCATAAAAGAGGGCGGTGCTCAGGCTGTCAAGCTTGAGGGCGGTGCAGAGGTATGCGAACAGATAAAAGCCATAGTCGACTCTTCAATACCCGTTGTGGGGCATCTCGGACTTACGCCGCAATCCGTAAATGTTTTCGGCGGATTCAAGGTTCAGGGAAAAAATTATGAACGTGCGGCAAAAATTATAGATGATGCACTTCTGATACAGGAAGCGGGAGCCTGTGCCGTTGTGCTTGAATGTATACCCGCAAAGCTTGCGGAAATCATAACGAAGGAGCTGACAATTCCGACAATAGGAATAGGAGCCGGAAATGCCTGTGACGGTCAGGTGCTTGTATATCAGGATATGCTTGGTCTTACAACAGGTCATACTCCGAAGTTTGCTAAAAAATTTGCCGATGCAGGCGCCCTTATGCGTGAGGGCTTCAGTGCTTATATACAGGAAACCGAATCAGGAAGCTTCCCGGCAGATGAACATACATATTCCGTTGATGATGATATTATAGAACATATTAAAAAGGAAAGAGGGAAAAACGAATGAATATAGTAAAAACTGTTGCAGAAGTCCGGGAACAGGTAAAAAAATGGAAAAGCGAGGGGCTGAGTGTCGGATTAGTCCCTACAATGGGATATCTCCACGATGGTCATGCAAGCCTTATGGATGCATCAAAAAGAGATAATGACCGTACAGTCGTTTCTATTTTTGTAAATCCTATGCAGTTTGGTCCTACAGAGGATCTTGACAGCTACCCCCGTGATCTTGAACATGATTCAAAAATTGCGGAGGAACATGGTGCAGACCTGATATTCAATCCCGAACCCGAAGAAATGTATCACGATAACTTTTCCTCATTTGTTGATATGACTGTACTCACAGAGGAATTATGCGGACTCAGCCGACCCGTTCATTTCCGTGGTGTATGCACGGTTGTTACAAAGCTTTTCAATATCGTACAGCCCGACCGTGCATATTTCGGCAAAAAAGATGCACAGCAGCTTGCTGTTATAAGACATATGGTCGATGATCTTAATATGGACATAGAAATAATCGGATGTCCTATCGTGCGTGAGGCTGACGGTCTTGCAAAAAGCTCAAGAAATACGTACCTCAATGCAGAAGAACGCAAGGCAGCGCTTATTCTTTCTCAGGCAGCTGCACTTGGGAGCAAGCTTGTACAGAACGGTGAAACCGACTGCACAGTTATACTTAATGCAATGAAAGAAAAAATTCAGACTGAACCTCTTGCAAGGATTGACTATGTCAAGATTGTTGATGCCGCAACCATGCAGCAGATAACTGTAGTTGACCGTCCCGCACTTTGTGCCATGGCGGTATATATAGGAAAAACAAGACTCATAGATAACTTCTTCACGGAGGATATCGGAAACGGTGGTGCGGCATGACGATATCTGTACTTAAAAGCAAGCTTCACCGTGTCGTCGTTACACAGGCTGAGCTTAATTATGTCGGGAGTGTAACGATTGATGCCGACCTTATGAAAGCAGCCGGACTTTATGAATACGAACACGTTCATATTGTTAATGTAAACAGCGGAAGCCGGATTGAAACCTATGTTATAGAGGGTGAAGCCGGAAGCGGTGTTATATGCCTTAACGGTGCTGCAGCACGTTCGGGACAGAAGGGCGACCGTGTAATAATCATGGCATATGCCGATATGACTCCGGAGGAGCTTGAAAATCATTCTCCGAAGGTTGTATTTGTTGATGAGGATAACCGCCCCGTCAAAATTGCAAGGTATGAAAAGCACGGGCAGCTTGAATAAAACACAGCTTTGTATATCAGCAAAAAAACGCAGGGAGATAATTGAAATTATCCTCCTGCGCTTATCTTTTCAAGCACAAAATTGTATATACCCATATCGTAAAGAAAATTATACAGATAATACAGTGTAATACCTCCAAACAGCAGTAATATTACCTCCTTCAGCATTACTCTTATCCATGATTTTCCGAAATATCCCCTGATTATCCATAATCCGCCGCTTGAGCCTTTTTTTGAATTACATTTAAAACAACTTGCCGTAAGATTACGCACATCATTGACTGTTTTTACTCCACGCACAGTAAGCATTTTCCTATACCTCAAAGAACTATTAGCCAAAGCTACAGGTATGATATGATCAACAGCAACTTTACGTTTGGACAGAACACGCCCACAATAAGCACAAAAATAATATTTTCCTCCTCCGAATATTCCTTTATCAGATTTAAAAAAATTTGCCCTGTATGTTGTACTCCTTTCCATGCTGTCATCACACAAAACGCATCGCAGAAACCTGTGACGGCAAAACTTTCTTATATGCTTTATCCCCTCTTTGTCATTGTCGTCATAATGCTTTCTGTAATATTTTCCGCCTTCATCTTTTTGTAAATAAAAATTCATTTTCTTTAACTTTCTTCCATAAATGATCCTTCTCACAAGACCTGCATATATTTTAACCTTCATATCTATCCCCATCTTTTATATTACATATATTTTATCACATCCCGCAAAATAATAAAATACCTGTTTTTATATGTACAATAAAACACATAAAAATAATGCCCTGCGACCATATAATAACCGCAGAGCATTTATTTTATTTAATCTCAATTATCTCTTTACATTGAAAGCATTGATTCCCGGATATACTGCTGCATCTCCGAGTTCTTCTTCAATTCTGAGAAGCTGATTGTACTTAGCAACTCTTTCGGATCTTGACGGAGCACCTGTCTTAATCTGGCAAGTGTTAAGAGCAACCGCAAGGTCAGCGATTGTTGTATCAGCTGTTTCACCTGAACGGTGTGAGGAAATAGCTGTGTAACCTGCTTTATGAGCCATCTTAATAGCCTCAAGTGTTTCAGATACGGAACCTATCTGGTTGAGTTTGATAAGAATCGAGTTACCTGCACCCATAGAAATACCTTTAGCAAGTCTTTCGGTATTTGTAACAAACAGGTCATCACCAACAAGCTGTACTTTACCGCCGAGTTTAGCTGTCATCTTCTGCCAGCCTTCCCAGTCCTCTTCATCAAGACCATCCTCAATTGAGATGATCGGATATTTCTCAACAAGGCTTGCCCAATGCTCGATAAGCTCATCAGATGTGAAGTCTTTTCCGGACTTCGGCTGATGATAGAAGCCCTTGCCCTTTTCGCTCTTCCACTCTGAGGAAGCTGCATCCATAGCGATCATGAAATCTTTACCCGGCTCAAAGCCTGCCTTCTTGATAGCCTCAAGGATCTTCTCAATTGCTTCCTCGTCGCTCTTAAGGTTGTTGGGAGCATAGCCGCCCTCGTCACCTACAGCTGTAACGTCGCCCATTTCCTTGATAAGCTTCTTAAGTGTATGGAACACTTCAGCACACCATCTGAGACCCTCTTTGAAAGTAGGAGCGCCTACAGGCATAATCATAAATTCCTGTGTATCAACAGCACTGTCAGCGTGTGCACCGCCGTTGAGGATGTTCATCATCGGAACGGGGAGCTTTGTTCCCTGTACGCCGCCGAGGAATCTGTAAAGCGGAATCTCATAGCTGTTCGCTGCTGCTCTTGCTGCTGCGATTGAAACTGCAAGAATAGCGTTTGCACCAAGGTTTGACTTATCCTTTGTGCCGTCAGCCTTGATCATAGCCGCATCTACAGCATATGTATCGGCAGCATCAAGACCTACAAGAACATCATTGATAGTTGTGTTGATATTCTCAACAGCCTTCTGAACGCCCTTGCCGAGGTATCTTGCCTCACCGTCACGAAGCTCAAGAGCCTCAAACTCACCTGTTGAAGCACCGCTCGGAGCTGTGCCTCTGCCTACTGTACCGTCAACGAGATAAACCTCAGCCTCAACTGTCGGGTTTCCTCTTGAGTCAAGGATTTCTCTTCCGATAACCTTTTCAATCTCTGTAAATTTTGCCATTGGTATCTTCTCCTTTACCGAAAATATATTACAGCACTATCCGTACGGAGTAATGCTATATGACGATTAAGACTTCCATATATGGAAGAAAAATACATCATAGTAAATATACCATAAATTACGGAAAATTTCAATATATAAAATGTTTATTTTATATATGTGCATAACTTTTACGTAAGCTGATATGTACAAATTATCTGCCGTATACGCTTGACAAAATATATGGTTTTAAGTATAATAACTTAAATCAGGAACAAAAATGAAAGGGGTAAGACATATGAATCTTTCCAACATAAGCAAACAGCTTTCTTATCTTCTAAGACACAGCACAGACCCCCAATATATAAATCTTAACGGAGGGTGGGCAGATACTGAAACAATTATTGAAGTTCTGAAAAAAACATATACAAACATAGATATGGATATAATTGAACAGATCGTAGACAGCGACGCAAAGGGTCGTTATTCATTCAATGATTCACACAGCAAAATACGGGCAAATCAGGGACATTCCATTCCCGAGGTAATAATCGAAATGGAGAGTCCGGATCCTCCGGAGCTTCTTTATCACGGTACGGCGACAAGATTTTTGTCCTCGATCACGGAGCAGGGTCTGAAGCCGATGTCACGCCGTTTTGTGCATATATCCCCTGATTTGGAAACGGCAATAAAAGTAGGAAAAAGGCACGGCAAGCCTGTTGTTCTTGTTATCAGGGCACAAAAATTTGTTGAGGACGGCAATAAGCTTTATCTTTCCCAAAACGGAGTATGGCAGGCGGAATATGTAGCACCGGAATACTTTACCGTAAAGTACATAAACTGAGTTCTGATATATGACAAGCATATGAAATGCGGAAACCCGGATTTGACGGATTTCCGCATTGATACTATTCTGACATATTTTTTACGGCTTGCAGACATATCTGAGCGTGTTTCCAGAAGTTTTCCGTGCTTATTCCCTCATCGGCATCATGTATATGTGTTTCATCTCCCGGAAAGGCAGGTCCGAACGCAACTCCCCTGTTGTTCAGGGTTCTTGCATAGGTTCCCCCGCCTGTAGAATACAGCTCCGGCTTTACACCGATAACACTTTCATATGCATCGGAAAGAATTGATATGATAGGACAATCACTGTCTGCGGAAAGCGGCGGCTCATGATTCATAAGCTTAACCTGCAGACCCTCCGACTCTGCACGTTTTTTTATTTCCTCAAAAATCGCGCTGCTGTCAGCCGACACGGGATATCTTATATCTATAAGTGCCCGACTTATATTTTCACCTATATCAACCCTGCCGAGATTCACTGTCAGAGCACCGCTTTTTTCGTCACAGCACGCTATACCGAGTGCCTCGCCGTTTGTCTGTGTACCTATTGCATTATCTATAAATCCGCAAAGACTTCCCAAAACTGATTCGCCAAAATTATCTGCAAGTATTCTTATAAGATGAGCGGCGGAGTTCAGTCCCTGTTCCGGAACCGATGCATGAGCGGCTCTGCCCTTTGCAAATATAACAAGACCGTCCATAGTATATATAAAATCATATTCCCCCGGTTTTGCATCGGCAAAACGTCTGAGGCGGTTATCTTCGGATTCCGTGCAGTCAACAAGTGCATATGCCTTTGACGGTACTGCATTTACCGCACCTCCCGACTGAAATTCCGTGAGAATTGTACCGTCATGCGTTGCGGAGGATATTTCAAGCTGCATTATGCCCTTTTCACATACGCATATTCCGTAATCCGAATCGGGGGTAAATGCCATTGTCGGGTATTCCTCCTCAGAAAAATATGTTTCCATATCATTCATTCCTATTTCTTCTGCCGCACCGAATATTATCCTTATTCTCCTTTTGGGAATAATGCCGCTGTCCTTCAATGCCTTAAGACAATATAATGCGATTATGGCAGGACCCTTATCGTCAACTATTCCCCTGCCGTATAATCTTCCATCCTTTTCCGTCAAAGTAAACGGATCGATACTCCAATTGTCACCGGACGGAACCACATCAACATGAGCAAGAACCGCCGCTATCTCTTCCCCCGAACCGTATTCCGCATGACCTGCAACTTTTCCTGTTTTTTTCACAGCAAAGCCCATATCCTTTGCTCTGCCGAGTATATAATCAAGCGCCTTTTCCGTTTCCGCCGCATTTTCACATGAAACCGATTTTATCGCTATAAGCTCACCAAGATCATTCAGTATATCCTCCTTATAATTCATTATTCTATTGCCGAAATTCATACACAACACCTCTTATTTTTTATCTTTGACCGAGGCTTCCTCCTTTTTGTCTATAACAGTTTTCTCAATGATAAATCTCGGTCTTGCCTTGACCTCGTTATAAATTTTACCCACATAAGTACCCACAATACCGATGCATAACATCTGAAGTCCCCCGAGAAACCATATCGAGCACATCTGGGATGCCCAGCCCGCAACACTGCTTCCCATAAAGAAGGAAACCAAAGCATATATTAAAAATACTACGCTTAATGTACAGCTTATTATTCCCAGATTTGAAATAATTTTAAGCGGCTTGACACTGAATGAGGTTATACCGTCCACTGCAAAACGAATCATCTTTTTAAGCGGATATTTTGATTCTCCCGCAAAGCGTTCGTTTCTCTCATAATATACATAATCACTTCTGAAACCGATAAGCGGAACAATACCTCTGAGGAAAAGATTTACTTCTTTATGCTCGGAAAGTGCTTCAAGTGCTCTTTTACCCATAAGTCGGTAATCAGCATGATTATATACTATATCTACTCCGAGTGCTTTCATAAACTTATAGTAAAACTGAGCCGTTTCCCTCTTGAAAGCAGTATCCTTTTCCCTGCTGCTTCTGACTCCGTAAACAACCTCGCAGCCCTCTTCATATTTATCCACAAACTGATCCAGCACCTCTATATCGTCCTGAAGATCCGCATCAAGTGAAATGGCACAGTCGCATTTCTCTTTGGCTGTCATAAGACCTGCAAGCAATGCATTCTGATGTCCTCTGTTGCGGCTCAGCTTAATTCCGCCTACGTATTTATTTTCGCTCATAAACTGTTCTATAAGCTCCCATGTTCTGTCCTTACTTCCGTCATCTACAAAGAGCATACGGCTGTCTTCGCTTACCTTTCCGCTTGTCACAAGACTGTGAAGCTTTATTGTAAGTCTTTTGACCGTCTCGGGAAGGACTTCCTCCTCGTTATAGCATGGTATCACTAAATATAGTATAGACATAATTATTCACCTTCATAAAAAATATACAAGATTCTTTCCTTTTATTTGTATAACTACAACATTAATTATATCAAATTACAATTTTATGTCAATAAGTACAGCAAAATAATACAAAAAAACCCACCTCAAAAAATTCGGAGCAGGATTTTTTTCTTATTCGCTATATAATTCTCCAAGCGTTATATCTTCGGTTATGGGTTCATCCGAAAGCTTTTCCGTAGGCTTGTCATCAGGATTTCCGTCCCAATATAGTATTGTACCCCTTGAAAGCTTCTTTTCCGTATCGTCCTTGGTAACATAGTACATATTTTCAAGCGAAATATTTGTTCCATTATATGCCTGAACCTGTGCCATAGTAACCAATTTTGCAGCTTTTCTTTTTTCAGACATCGGTGCTGTCTTGTCGGCTGCCCAATCACAATATGAACCATCGGCACACTTACTCTCTTTTGTTACTGTGCCCGACATAACCGCAGAATAGACATTTTTCCATGCGCTATTCAATGTTGCCGCATCCTCATACTTCATAGCTTTAGTATTTTCCGGGTTCACTTCTGACCCCAAAGAATACTGCTCAAACGGTGTATCGGATTGTTCGGGGACACTGCTCACATTTGTCTGAGATGCCGTATCGCCGGCCTCATTACCGGAAAGCTCCTTTGTATCTGTCCACCGGTCTGACAGTGTATCGGATTGTTCAGAAACACTGCTCACATTTGTCCGGGATGCCGTATTTCCCGCTTCATTACCGGAAAGCTCCTTTGTATCTGTACATCCGCAGCTTACAGCCGAAAGTATACACAAAGTCGCCAAAACCAACCACTTTTTAACATTTTTCACTAAAATCAACAACCTTTTCTTATTTTTACAAATTATATCATGAAATATAAAAATTGTAAATAGTTTTATTATCCCAAACAGTTAAAAATTATTTTAAATAGTTTTTAAAGGTAGAAAATTATGCTATAACAACCGCACGCCGTTAGCCGACTCCGCAGAGCGTCGTCGGACGGCTGAGCGAACGTTTAATAATTTTCTTAAAATAGTTTTTAATGGTAGAAAATTATGCTATAACAACCGCACGCCGTTAGCCGACTCCGCAGAGCGTCGTCGGACGGCTGAGCGAACGTTTAATAATTTTCTTAAAATAGTTTTTAATGGTAGAAAATTATGCTATAATATCATTAGTATAAAAATTTTCGAGGTGCAAAATGAAAGCTTACGAAAATATATTAAATCTCCCTACCCCCTGCTATGTTATAGATGAGGCGGCACTTATAAAAAATCTTGAGATACTGCAAAATGTAGAGCATCATACAGACTGCCATATTCTGCTTGCACAAAAGGCATTTTCTTCCTACTGTACATATCCGCTTATTTCAAAGTATATAAGCGGAACGACATCAAGCGGCATTTTTGAGGCAAGACTTGCACATGAGGAAATGGGAAATAAACAAATACACGTTTTTTCACCTGCCTATAAGGATGAGGATTTTGACGAACTGCTCGGAATATGCGACCATATCGTATTCAATTCCTTTTCTCAATGGAAGCACTTCAGAAACAGGGCATTGTCACACGGCAATGTCGAATTCGGTCTTAGGATAAACCCTGAGTATTCCGAAATTGAAACGGATATATATAACCCCTGCTTTGCAAATTCCAGACTCGGCATTACACTTGATAATTTTGAGGAAAATGAACTCGAAGGTATAAGCGGTCTGCATTTCCATACAATGTGCGAACAGGGAGCAGATACGCTCGAACGTACAATAAAGGTGGTCGAGGAAAAATTCGGCAAATACCTCTATGGTATGAAATGGCTCAATTTCGGAGGCGGTCACCATATAACCAAGCCGGATTATGACGTTGATAAGCTTATTGAAATAGTCAATTATATAAAGGAAAAATATAAGCTTCAGGTATATATTGAACCCGGCGAAGCTGTCGCTGTCGATGCCGGTTATCTCGTTACTACCATACTCGACCTTACCAAAAACGGTATGAACCTTGCAATTGCGGATACCTCGGCAGCCTGCCATATGCCTGATGTCCTGGAAATGCCCTACAGACCGTATATAATCGGCTCAGAGCTGCCATATGTACTTCCTTATACATACCGCCTTGGAGGTCCTACCTGTCTTGCCGGTGACATAATAGGAGATTATTCCTTTGCGGAAAAACTTAAAATAGGAGATAAGCTGATATTTACGGATATGGCTATGTATAGTATTGTAAAAAACAATACCTTCAACGGTATGCCGCTGCCTGACATTTATCTTCTTGACAAAAACGGAAATACCCGACTTATAAAAAAATTCGGATATGAAGATTTCAAGAGAAGATTATAAATAATTTTCTACCATTAAAAACTATTTTAAGAAAATTACCATTTGTTACAGTATAAAAAAGGAGATTACAGCAATGAATATCAATCAAATCAAAGCAAGAGCCGAGGAACTGCGTTCCCTTATACTCTACCACAATAACAGGTACTATAATGAGGATTCACCGGAAATAAGCGATTACGAATACGATATGCTCCTCCGTGAACTGGAAAATATCGAGAGTGAACATCCTGAGCTTATGGTCCCCGACTCGCCAACACAAAAAGTGGGCGGAGCGGCTGCCGAAAAATTCTCTCCCGTGGAGCATAAGGTTCCTATGGAAAGCCTGCATGATTCATTTTCTCCTGAGGAAATATATGATTTTGACAAGCGTGTCCGTGAAAGTGTGGAGTCGCCCGAATATGTTGTTGAGCCAAAAATTGACGGTCTTTCCGTGTCTGCCGAATACAGAAACGGTATTTTTGTGCGTGGCTCTACAAGAGGTGACGGAAAAGTCGGTGAGGATATAACTGATAACCTGAAAACAATAAAATCTCTCCCGATGAAGCTTAATCGCCCTATCCCATACCTTGAGGTAAGGGGTGAGGTTTATATGTCTATAAAAAGCTTTGAAAGTCTGACAGCAAGGCAGGAGGAAAACGATGAAAAGCCTTTCAAAAATCCCCGTAATGCCGCCGCAGGCTCGCTAAGACAAAAGGATTCAAAAATTACAAAAGAAAGAAATCTTGATATATTCGTATTCAATGTACAGCAAATTGAGGGGGAAGAACTGACAGGTCATAAACAGTCGCTTGATTTTCTGAGTGAGCTGGGATTTACCGTTCTGCCGTTCTGTCATGTATGCAAAAATGCCGATGAGGTCCTTGAAGAGATAGATGAAATAGGAAACACAAGAGGAGAACTCGGTTTTCAGATTGACGGGGCAGTAGTAAAAGTAGACAGCTTTGCACAGCGTGAGGCTCTCGGAAGTACCTCAAAATTTCCCAAATGGGCGGAGGCTTACAAATATCCCCCCGAGGAAAAGGAAACCGAACTTCTTGACATTGAAATAAATGTGGGAAGAACCGGCGCACTTACTCCGACCGCAATATTTGCACCCATTACCCTTGCAGGTACTACCGTAAGCCGTGCAACCCTCCATAATCAGGAATTTATTTCCGAAAAGGATATCCGCATAGGAGATACCGTTATCGTGCGCAAAGCGGGAGAAATTATACCCGAGGTCGTGTCCGTGACAAAGCATAAGGAAAATTCAGAGCCTTACCGGATTCCACGTATATGTCCGTCCTGCGGAAGCCCTGTTGAGTTTGAAAACGGCGAAGCTGCACTGCGCTGTCCCAATACCGAATGTCCCGCCCAGCTTATGCGGCACATGATACATTTCGTATCAAGGGATGCTATGGATATTGACGGTCTTGGAGAAAAGGTTCTTCATGCCCTTGCGGAAAATAACCTCATTCATTCCCCCTTTGATTTATACAGGCTAAAAAAAGAGGATATATTACGGCTTGAGGGTAAAAAGGACAGGTCGGCGGATAATCTTATCAATGCCATAGAAAAATCAAAATCCAACGACCTCTACAGACTTGTTTTCGGACTCGGAATAAGACATATAGGACAAAGAGCCGCAAAGCTGCTTGCCGACAGATTCCGCACACTTGATGAAATTGCAAAAGCAAGCCTTGAAGATATTGCGGGAATTGAGGGCTTCGGAGAGATTATGGCTCAAAGTGTGGTATCGTATTTTTCCCTTGAAAAAACTAAGGAGCTTATAAAGGAAATCAAAGAGCTTGGACTTAATACAAAAAATCTTACACAAAAAGAAGAAATAAAGGATAATCCTTTCCTTGGAAAAACCGTTGTTATAACAGGAACACTTCCCACCTACAAAAGAACTGAGGCTGCGGCAATTATAGAAAAACTCGGCGGCAAGACCGCCGGAAGTGTATCAAAAAAGACGGATTACGTTCTTGCCGGAGATGCTGCCGGAAGTAAGCTCACAAAAGCCCGACAGCTTGGTATAACCGTAATTGACGAGGACGAATTCAATAAAATGATATCCGGGTGAAATAATATGGAAACCGAAAAAGGAAAAGAAAGAAATAAGAATCACAGGGTAAAGAGATTTATCCATGCATATGCCAAAAAAGCGAACAGACATCTTATTCTGTTTTTTAAATGGTCGCTTATTTCCGTTGTTACAGGTGTGGTAGTGGGGGGCTTCTCAACGCTCTTTGCATTTATTATGAATATCGTTACGGATTACAGGGAGAAAAACGATTATATACTTCTTTTTCTTCCTCTTGCCGGTATCCTTACGGTATTTCTGTACAGTGCATTCAAATACAAAAATGACAAGGGTACCAACCTCGTCCTGTCTACAATACACGCACAGAGCGAGATACCCTTCCGCATGGCACCATTGATATTCATAACAACAATACTTACACATTTTTTCGGCGGTTCTGCCGGTCGTGAGGGAGCGGCTTTGCAGCTCGGGGGAAGTATAGGAAATCAGCTGGGAAGATGGTTCAGACTTGATGATGCGGATAAGCGTGTTGTTGTTTTATGCGGGATGAGTGCAGCCTTTTCGGCATTATTCGGCACACCGCTTGCAGCGGCAGTATTCTCAATAGAAGTAGTAAGCGTGGGGGTAATGTATTATGCCGCTCTCGTTCCCTGCTTTTTCTCATCGCTTATTGCGTCATATTTTGCCGTAAGCTTTAACATCAAGGAGATAGATCTCTCCGGAGTAGCTTTCCCCGAACTCGGAGCAATAAATGCACTTGAAACTGTATTGCTCTCCATACTTTGTGCAGTTGTAAGCATACTGTTCATCATACTTTTACATAGCACAGGTGATTTATTCAGAAAATATATGAAAAATCCGTATTTAAGAATTACACTTGCGGCAGTTGTTATAGTTGCTCTGTCTTTTATCCTTGGAACAAGGGATTATAACGGTGCGGGAATGAATGTCATAGCGAGGGCAGTAGGAGGAGAAGCCGTTCCGTATGCTTTCATACTTAAGATGATTTTTACGGCAATAACCATAGAAGCAGGCTTTCGTGGAGGGGAAATTGTTCCGTCACTGTTCATCGGTGCTACTTTCGGCTGTACCTTCGGTGCAATAATAGGATTTTCGCCGTCTGTATGTGCCGCTGTGGGAATGACCGCGGTATTCTGCGGTGTTACAAATTGCCCGATAACCTCGCTGCTTATAAGTCTTGAATTATTCGGTTCGGATGGAATCCCCTATTTTATGATTGCAGTTGCAGTAAGCTATTTCATGTCCGGCTACTATGGTCTTTACAAGGATCAGACCATAGTATATTCTAAATACAAAACCAAATATCTTAACAGGAAAACCCGCAACTGAACTAAGCAGCTGCCGCACAGATGTCAGATTGACATTGTGCGGCAGCTGCTTTATATATGGGGGTATGTTAAAAAACTTGTATTCGTGTTATCAGTCATTATATCTTCTTTTGAAACCTCTTCCGCCGTTTCCCGATGACGGACGTCTCGGAGGAAGGTCATTTTCGGGCGTAAGTCCCTCTACTTCTATAAGTGCCTCTCTGCGTGAAAGATTAAGCCTGCCTTTATCGTCAGTTTCAAGTACCTTAACGATTATGATATCGTCAACATTAACGACATCAGTCACCTTTTCGGTACGCTTTACATCAAGCTGTGAAATATGGCAAAGTCCCTCCTTGCCCGGAGCAATCTCTACAAAAGCACCAAAATCCATTATTCTGGTTACTCTTCCCTTATATATTGCCCCCGGCTCGGGATCTCTTACGATTGTATCAACAATGGTAAGTGCCCTGTTGCAGTTATCCCTGTCAAGACCGCTGATATACACATGACCGTCCTCTTCAATGTCTATCTTGACATCACATTCGGCACAGATCTTCTGTATAACCTTTCCGCCCGTACCGATAACTTCACGTATCTTATCCACCGGAATAATCGTTGAAACCATCTTCGGAGCATATTTTGAAAGCTCCTTTCTCGGCTCGGGTATAGCCTTGAGCATAACTTCGTCAATTATATAATCTCTTGCCTTATGCGTCTTATAGAGTGCTTCCTTTACCATATCCGGAGTAAGACCGCTGATTTTCAAATCCATCTGTATAGCTGTGATACCCTTGTGTGTACCCGCAACCTTGAAATCCATATCTCCGAAGAAATCCTCAAGTCCTTGGATATCCACCATTGTCATCCAACGGTCGCCCTCTGTTATAAGTCCGCAGGATATACCCGCAACCGGAGCTTTTATCGGAACACCGGCATCCATAAGTGAAAGCGTAGAACCGCAGATTGAGCCTTGTGAGGTTGAACCGTTTGAAGAAAGTATTTCCGATACAAGACGTATCGTATAAGGAAATTCCTCTACTGACGGAATT
This sequence comes from uncultured Clostridia bacterium, assembly GCA_947585965.1. Lineage (GTDB taxonomy): Bacteria > Bacillota > Clostridia > Oscillospirales > Acutalibacteraceae > UBA1213. The sequence goes on along the minus strand of CANPXK010000032.1, from coordinate 7,281 downwards.
ACGGGAACCAATGCTCTCTCAGCGAGTGCACCGTGACCTATTTCACGTCTGCCCGGACCTCTTGACGGCTTTGTTTCTCCAACAGAATATGAGGGGAAATTGTAGTGGTGTATATATCTCTTGCTCGTCTGGTCATCTATGCCATCCATTGACTGCTGATCGCTGACAGAGCCAAGTGTCGTTACCGTAAGAACCTGTGTCTGACCTCTTGTGAACAAACCCGAACCGTGAACTCTCGGTAATATTCCGACCTCGGAGGCAAGAGGACGCATCTGATCCATTTTCCGTCCGTCAACACGCTTCTGTTCATCAAGGAGCCAACGACGAACAACGAACTTCTGAGTCTTATAAAGACACTCGTCAATTTTCTCTGCCTGATCGGGATATATTTCGTCAAATTTCTCGTGTACCTTCTCATAAACCGGCTTGAGTCTTTCGTCACGGATTTTTTTATCATCAGTATCAAGAGCAGCCTTTATATCCTCGATCGAAAATTCCTTTATTGCCTCAAACATCTCATGATCAGGCTCATTGCTCGGATATTCAAATTTCTCCTTGCCTATTTCAGTCTGTATTCCCTTTATAAACTCAATAATCTTCTGGTTTGCCTCATGTCCTGCCATAATTCCGCTGAACATCACATCATCCGGAACTATATCCGCACCTGCCTCAATCATGGCAATTCTGCTGTCGGTTGAAGCTACTGTTACAGCCATGCGTGAAACCTCTCTCTGGCTTTGTGTCGGGTTAATTACAAACTCATCATCAACAAGTCCCACAGATACAGCGGAAATAGGACCGTTCCACGGAATATCCGATATGCTCAGGGCAATGGAAGTACCCACCATAGCGGCAATCTCAGGGAGGCAGTCGGGGTCATATGACATAACAGTACATACGATTGATACATCATTTCTCATATCCTTCGGAAAAAGCGGACGTATGGGTCTGTCTATAACTCTCGAAACGAGGATAGCCTTTTCCGACGGCTTACCCTCTCTTTTTCCGTATGAACCGGGAATCCTTCCGAGAGCATACTGTTTTTCCTCATAGTCAACCGACAGCGGGAAGAAATCGACTCCCTCTCTTGGCTTCGGCGATGCCGTTGCCGCAACATGAACCACTGTTTCGCCGTAGCGAACAAGGCAGGCACCGTTGGCAAGCTGTGTTGTTTTTCCTGTTTCTACAACAAGAGGTCTGCCTGCAAATTCCGTTTCAAAGACTTTAAAATTTTCAAACATAATTTTCCTCCGTAATTTTATTTTTAAGAGGGTCACTTTCGGTCTGGCAGTTAAACCAAAGCACAGACTGTATTGTCTGTTCTCTCGTTTCACTGCTAAAATCCGAAAATACCCCCGATTCGGCATTTAAAACTCATCCGTATCCTTTATCGTAATATTTTGGGCGTCCTGCAAATGAGGACGCCCGGAATGACCGCCCGCAGTATTCACTCAGTCAGTCCGCCGTGCGGCGGAAAACCGGGAAAATAAGCTTATATGACAGTCCATAATAATTACTTACGGATACCAAGTCTTGCTATGATTGAACGGTAACGTTCAATGTCAACCTTGATGAGATAGTTAAGAAGACTTCTTCTCTGACCTATCATCTTGAAAAGACCTCTTCTTGAATGATGGTCCTTCTTATGTGTCTTGAGGTGCTCGGTAAGATCGGCAATTCTCTTTGAGAGAATAGCAATCTGCACCTCGGGAGAACCCGTATCTCCCTCATGAATAGCATACTCTTTGATAATAGCGTCCTTTTCTTCCTTAAGCATTTTGTTTCCACCTTTACAGAAATATTTTGTCTGCCCACTGCCATAAATATACGGCACAATCTGAGACAAGGGCTGTGGAATCCTCCAACAGAGGCTTAACCCCCTGACCCGGAACGGGCTCAACGCATATGATTATAACACATAACCGGTTAATTGTAAAGTTTTTTTTAAAATTATTCGGGTCGTGGGAGCAGATTTTTTAATAATTTTCCAACATCTCATAATACCGCCGCCCGATGATATAAACAGTAAACTTTCTTTTGTCAGCACTTTAAATAATTAATACTATACATCTCTCAGGCAGCAATTAATCCTGAACCGAATCTTCCTTTTCGGAAAGAGAGACTGTCTTCTTGACGTGTGTTCCTATTATCTCGGAAACATCACTTATTGCTATAAATGCAGATGAGTCTGCTTCCTTTATTATTTCCTTAAGCCCGTTTATCTCAAACCTCGTAAGAACACAGTACAAAACTGTCTTTTTACCGCTGACCAGACCCTCGCCCTCCATTATTGTTACGGTCCTTCCGAGCCTTTGGTATATCTTTTCGGATATTTCCTTTGAATCGTTTGTTATTATCATTGCCGCTTTTGTTTTTTCCATACCTGATTCCACTATATCAAGCACTTTTGAGGTAATAAAATATGTCAACAGGCTGTACATTGCTCTTTCAAAATCAAAAATTATACCTGCGGCCGCATATATTACTATATTGGTAATAAGAACTGTCTGACCTACAGGAAATTTGAATTTCTTATTAAGAAGTATTGCCACAGTTTCAGTACCGTCCAGACAGCCGCCGAAGCGTATAACAAGACCTACCCCGGCACCGAGTATAACTCCGCCAAAAGATACCGCAAGGATATATTCCTTTGTTGCATTCGCCATTGGCGCAAATATTTCAAGAAATACAGAAAAGACCGTCATTGCATAAGCAGCCTTTATTATAAACTGCCTTCCCATTTTCCTTGCACCTATTATAAGGAACGGAATGTTGAGGACTACTGTAAGTATACTGAGAGGGATACCCGTAATATTATTCACCATAATTCCTATACCTACAACACCACCGTCAAGTATTGTACACGGAACGAGAAATTCCTCAATCGCAAATGCAGCAATAACTGCCCCCAGTGCTATTCCCAAAAATTCGGCTATTGCCTTAAAGTTAATCTTTTTCCTCATGAAATTTCCCCCTTTGACACCGACAGCCATAATATAAAAAATAAGGACAGTTCCCATAAATTCTATGAAACCGTCCTTGCTTTCTATTCTATTCTAACATAATTTACCTATATATGTCAACTTCACAACAATCCAAATTTTCACATATCTATTGTAAACCTACAATACTTTATTGACAATGACAGAAAGAACAATTATAATGTACATAGTCAGCCGATAGGATCAATATGATTTTATACGATAATATAATCTATAAAGTATAAGGGTGGAGCGTAATGCTGTCATTTTCAGAAATCATAGAATTGAAGAATATTTTGAAACAGAAGTTCGGTGCAGACCTTCACTTCCATGATGTGTGCCCGAAGCCTTATTTTACACCGGATAAGAGCGCTAAGGAAATTCAGGAAGCTATTGGCGCCTTTCTTTCCGCAAGACATATGTGCGCGGCTTATTCCTCCGACGGACTTCATTTTACAATCGAAAGGGATAATTAATGTTAAATCAATTTTCAAGAACCGAGCTTGTTTTCGGTAAGGACGCAATGAATATACTCGAAAATTCAAGAGTCGCCGTTTTCGGTATAGGGGGTGTGGGCGGTTACACTGTCGAGGCTCTCGCCCGTTCGGGGGTCGGCAGTCTTGATATTATCGACGATGATAAGGTATGCCTGACGAATATCAACCGACAGATACTCGCAACACGGAAAACCGTAGGAAAGTATAAGGTCGATGTTGCAGAGGAACGTATACACGATATCAATCCTGACTGTATTGTCAGAACCTACAAGACCTTCTATATGCCCGATACAAAGGAGCAGTTTGATTTTACGCAGTATGATTATGTGGTGGACGCTATCGACACGGTAACCGGCAAGCTGGAGCTTGTAATGAATGCAAAAGCGGCAGGCACACCGATCATATGCTCGATGGGTGCGGGAAATAAGGTAGATGCCGCTGCATTTGAAGTAGCCGATATTTTTGAAACATCGGTATGTCCTCTTGCAAGAGTTATGAGATATGAATGCCGCAGGCGAGGTATCAAAAAGCTTAAGGTTGTATATTCAAAAGAAAAGCCGATACGACCCGTAGAAGATATGGCTATCAGCTGTCGGCAGCACTGTATCTGTCCTCCCGGCACGGCAAGAAAATGTACCGAGCGACGTGATATTCCCGGCTCGACTGCATTTGTGCCGTCGGTTGCCGGACTTATAATCGCAGGTGAGGTAATAAAGGATTTGACCGGTTTTGACAGAGGTGACAGATGATGATTCATGCATTTGCGGAGGAAAAAACGAATGATATATCTTGATTACAGTGCCAATACACCGCCGGATAAACGGGTATTATCACGATTCTGCGAGGTGGCATCCGATTTTCCCGGCAATGCCAATTCAAAACACAAAAGCGGATATGAAGCGGCAGAGCTTCAGAACGAAATAAGCCGACACATTGCGGAAATGCTCGATGTACTGTCGGAGGAGATAATCTATACCTCCGGGGCAAGTGAAAGCAACAACCTTGCTGTCAAGGGAATTGCAAGAGCAAAACGGCATATCGGAAAACATATCATCACAACTCCCCTCGAACATCCTTCCGTAAGCGCCCCGCTTACCTTTTTGCAGGAACAGGGTTATGAGATAGATATGGTCAATATCGGACGTGACGGAAAGATAGATACCGGACACCTTTCTTCTCTTCTAAGAAAAGATACCGTTCTTGTAACCGTCAGCTCTGTTGACAGCGAGCTTGGAACCGTTCAGCCGATAGAACAAGTACAAAATATTATAAAAAATTATCCCGACTGCCTGTTACATATTGACGCTACACAGGCAGTCGGTAAAATCCTTGTTGACTTCCGTATCGGTGATACCATAAGTTTTGCACCGCATAAATTCTTCGGCATTACAGGCAGCGGTATTCTTATCAAAAGAAAACCTCTTATTATTGAGCCGCTCATACACGGCGGCAGCGGTACTACCGTTTACCGCAGCGGCACACCGACCGTTGCTTTAAATGCCGCAGCCGAAACCGCACTGTCTTTATCACTTGCTGCTTTGAATGAAAACTATCGGATTGTTAAAGAGCTGAATACTGCTTTACGCAGCAGTCTGAAAACAATAGGCGGTATAACCGTCAACAGTCCGGATGATGCTGTCCCCCCACATCCTCAATATAAGTGTTGACGGTATAAGAGGCTCTGCATTAAGGGATAAGCTGAGTGAATACGGCGTATGCGTTTCGGTTAAATCAGCGTGCAGTGCGGACGGTCTGCCCTCCCGTGCTGTATTTGCCGTAAGTAAAAGCAGAAAAAATGCCCTGTCGTCATGGCGTATCAGTCTGAGCAGACTTACGACAAAACAGGAGCTCTCGGATTTTATCCATATTCTGAATATTTGTATCAAGGAGTTAAGACAAAATGAAAAGGGAACTTGAAAAATATCAGACGGTAGAAAGAAGTATCACTAAAAAATTCCGCAAGGAGATATGGAACAATTTTATCAAAGCAATCAAAGATTATGAGCTTATACAAGGCGGTGATAAAATCGCCGTCTGCATTTCGGGCGGCAAAGATTCGATGCTTATGGCAAAGCTTATGCAGATGCTGCAAAGATACAGCGAGATTCCGTTTGAGCTTGTTTATCTCGTTATGGATCCCGGATATAATGAGATTAACCGACAAAAAATCGAAAGCAATGCCGCTTTGCTTCATATCCCGATACAGATTTTTGAAACCGATATTTTTGATATTGCGAATAATGCGGAAAAATATCCCTGTTATCTGTGTGCAAGAATGAGACGGGGGCATCTTTACAGTCAGGCAAAAAGAATGGGCTGCAATAAAATTGCCCTCGGTCATCATTTTTCGGATGTAATTGAAACCACGGTGATGGCAATGTTTTACGGCTCTCAGCTACAGGCGATGATACCCAAGCTTCACAGCACACACTTTGACGGCATTGAACTTATAAGACCTATGTACTGTATTCATGAGGATTCTATTATCGCATGGAAACGCTATAATGACCTTGAGTTTATCCAATGTGCCTGCCAATTTACCGAAAACTGCACCATGTGCGACAACGGAGGCGGAGGCAGCAAGCGTCAGGAAATAAAAACTCTGATAAAACAGCTCAAGCGTGACAATCCCAATATCGAAAAAAATATTTTCGGAAGCATACACAAGGTTCATCTTGACACCTTCCCCGGATATAAGACAAGGGGAAAAACATACAGCTTTCTTGATAATTACGACCGCTTTCCGGATTGACTTCAAAATATAAAAAAACGCCCGAAAGTCGCCTATCATGCGGCTTTCGGGCATTTTTACCGTCAAAGATGAATCTTATGACTCATCTGTAATTTTTTAATTATAACATACCGGATATGAACTGTAAGGCAACTGTCGGTTGCTTTATGCCGGTGCTATTGACAAACAAACATTCCGTATTCTTTCGGGATATTCAGAACTCCGTTTGTCATGTTCTTCAAAAGAATTTCTCTTATTTCTTCTCTTGAACCGGCTGACAGCTCAGTCATATCCGAAAGAGAATAAATATAGTCAATAATATCGTCCGCATTCGTAACGGCTAAGGAATCCTCATACTCCAATTCCCGTATCCTTTCAAAATATCTGCTAAGTATTTTATCCCCATTTTGTAATGTAAAATTTTTATTCTGATTGTCATACAGACCATAGGGTGAAAGAAGCTTTGATAAATATTTAATTATGCCGTTTTCACCATATGTGGCACAATAAAAAGTACCGTTATCCCTCAGAACCCTCCGAACCTCCGCAAGAGCTTTGTTTAAATCCGGCACATGATAAAGCATCATATTTGCTATTACGATATCAAAGGTTTTATCATCATACGGTATTTTTTGAATATCAATTACTTCATATCTTATTTTTTCATACTCGACTAAATTTTCTTTTGCACTTTGTACCATTCCTTCGGAAAAATCAGAAAGGATTATATGACATGAATTAATAATTAAGTTCTGTCCTTTCCACATACTTCCTGTACCACAGCCAAGCTCCAATATCTTCATTCCGGGTTCAATTTTGTAATTTGAAAAAATCCAACGACCAAAGCCAATTTTGTTTGTTGAGTATTTGTCATGTATGGATATCCGGGTATTAAGATTATTTGAATTTTCATATTGCTTTTTTACTGTTTTTATATCATTTATCATATTAATCACTTCTGTCCTTTTCACATACTTCCTGTACCACAGCCAAGCTCTATGTTCCTGCTGATTTTGATACAAACAGAAAAAGCCTTGTTGTACCATGTCGGCGGTAAGGAGTTTTCTGTCTG
>CANPXK010000031.1 GCA_947585965.1 uncultured Clostridia bacterium | reverse complement strand
GCACACTTATGGCTCCTCACGGAGGAATTTTCGTAATTGCAACAATAGGCAATCCGCTTATGTACTTTGTATCTCTGCTCATAGGCTCGGTTGTCGGAATGCTTCTTTTGGCACTTCTTAAAAGACCCGAAAAGAGCATGACTAAAGTATCAGAATGATGTTATTCATTTTCAAAAATTTATTTCAAAGGAGTAATTATTATGATAACAAAAAATCTTACAATCTCAAATCCACAGGGCTTTCATATGCGTCCCGCTTCGGTATTTTCCGCAGCTATGGGAAAATATCCGTGTAAGGTAACCGTTAATTTCAACGGAAACAGCTACAATGCCAAAAGTACGCTCAATCTTATAGCCGCATGCATGAAATGCGGCAGTGAAATAGAACTCGTATGCGACGGTGAAAATGAGAACGGAGCTATGGCAGAAGCTGTGCAGCTTATCGAAAGCGGATTCGGAGAATAATGCGTTCGTTCATACAGGGCGGATTCAGAATTATGAAAATACGAGGTGGTTAATATGCTAAAGGGAGCAGGTGTTTCAGACGGTATCGGAATAGGCAGGGTATTGGTCATAGAGGAACATTCACTCGAATATACACCCAAAACAGTGACCGACAAAAAGGCTGAAACAGAGCGTTTTAACGATGCTGTAAAGGTCTTTTGCGAGAATACGGAAAAACAGGCGGACTCACTCAGAATATCGGCGGGTGAAAAAGAAGCCGAAATAATGCTCGGACATATAAGCATAGTAAAGGATCCTTATCTTATAGGCGAGGTTGAAAAGCTGATAAATGACGGACAATGTGCAGAGTCGGCATTTGAAAATATCTGCGATATGTTCATATCAATTTTTTCCTCAACTGATGATGAGCTGACAAAGCAAAGAGCCGCTGATGTCCGTGATGTAAAAACAGGGATACTTAAAATTCTTCTCGGAATTGATGATATAGACATAAGTGAAGCGCCAAAGGGAACCGTACTTGCCGCCAAAGAGCTTACACCCTCAATGGCGGCAGGAATAAATAAGGAAAACATAGTAGGAATAATTACGGAAACAGGCGGAACGACATCGCATAGTGCGATTCTTGCAAGAGTATTGGAAATACCTGCCGTTATGAGCATAGCAAATTTATCGGAGTATATACAAAACGGCGATACCGTTATAGTTGACGGCAGCAGCGGCGAGGTTCTGGGATCTCCCGATAATGCACAGCTTGAAAGGTATACGGAAAAGCAGGAACAGCTGTTGAGGGAGCGTAGGGAGCTTGAAAATTTCAGAGGCAAGGTAACCGTTTCCGCTGACGGAGAAAGATATGAGCTTGTATGTAATATAGGCAAACCGGAAGACGCCGCAAAAGCTCTGGAATTTGACGGAGAGGGCGTGGGACTTTTCAGAACGGAGTTTTTGTTTATGGATAAGACCTCCCTGCCTTCCGAAGATGAGCAGTTCGGGGAGTACAAAAAGACCGCACTCATGTTAAAAGGCAAACCGCTGATCATAAGAACACTTGATATAGGCGGAGATAAGGAAATTCCCTATATGGGACTCAAAAAAGAGGATAATCCTTTTATGGGGTTCCGAGCAATAAGGTACTGTCTTAAGAACCGTGAGATTTTCAAAACTCAGCTAAGGGCGATACTGCGCGCGAGTACATTCGGTAATATAAGCATTATGTTCCCGCTTATCACCTGCGTTGAGGAATTAAGAGAGGGAAAGGCACTGATTGAAGAAATCAAATCCGAGCTTCGTGCTGAGGGTACGGAATTCGATGAAAATATCAGGGTCGGAATCATGGTTGAAACCGCATCGGCTGCAGTCATAGCGGATATACTTGCGAAGGAGTCTGATTTTTTCAGCATCGGCACAAATGATCTTACGGGTTATACAATGTCATGCGACAGAGGCAACAGCGATGTTTCTTATTTATACTCTGTTCTTCAGCCGAGTGTGCTGAGAATGATAAAAAGAATCATAGAATGTGCAAGAGAAAATAACATTCCTGTAGGAATGTGCGGAGAGGCTGCCGCCGACCCTATGATGATACCGCTGCTTATTTCTTTCGGACTTACCGAATTCAGCGTTTCGGCACCGTCTGTACTCAAGGTAAGAAAGTGTATTTCGGGCTGGACAAAACAAAAGGCTGACGAAGCGGCTAAAAAGGTGATGTCACTTGATACAAGGCAGTCTGTATATGATTATCTGAAAACTGTAATTTAGCTTTTCACCTGATAATTTTCCTAAAATAGTTTTTAGAGATAGAAAATTATGGTATAATTAATTTAAAAGAGGAAAATCCTCAGTTTATATTAAGGTGGTATAGCTATGAAAGTATTGATGATTAACGGCTCGCCGCATAAAAACGGCAACACTGCAATTGCACTCGGAGAAATGGAAGGTATTTTTAAGGAAAACGGCATAGAGGTTGAAACACTGCATATCGGAAACAAGGCAATCCGCGGCTGTATAGCCTGCGGAAGCTGTTCAGAAAAGGGCAGATGTGTTTTTGATGATGAGGTCAATAAAGCCGCCGCAAAGTTTGAGGAAGCGGACGGACTTGTTGTTGCCTCTCCCGTTTACTATGCTTCTGCAAACGCAACACTTATTGCCTTTCTTGACAGACTTTTCTATTCAACAAACTTTGACAAGCGGATGAAGGTAGGCGCATCGGTTGTTGTCGCAAGGCGTGGGGGTCTTTCCTCAACCTTTGACGAGCTGAATAAATATTTTACAATCTGCGGTATGCCTGTTGCCTCCGCTCAGTATTGGAACAGCGTACACGGCAGAGTACCGGGCGAGGCAAAAGAAGATGCGGAGGGTCTGCAAACAATGCGTGACCTTGCAAGAAATATGTCATTTCTGATGAAAAGCATCTCCCTCGGCAAGGAACGGTTCGGACTGCCGGAAAAGGAGCCGTGGACTCCGACACATTTCATAAGATAAAATTCAACCCCCTGTAATCGTAAAAAAGTTACAGGGGGCATTTTTCGATTTTGTGATAAAATAATATTTTCCCTGACTTCTGTAATCGCATAAAAAACCGTGAGCCGCTGCGTAAGTACTCCTGTTGTTTTTCTTCGTTTGCCCAATATCTATGGAAGGCAGCTCTTTGGGCTGCCACACTTTTTAGTGTGACAGTTCCATGCAGTTTTTTCTCTGTCCGGCGGAATAAACAAATTATCCGTATCCACCCCCTCCAGCTTAAGAAGACTCATTTTTCTATTTATACCGCCCGCATATCCTGTCAGGCTTCCATTTGAACCTACAACTCTGTGACAGGGAATTATAAGGGAAATCGGGTTATGCCCAACCGCTCCGCCTACAGCCTGTGCGGACATTTTATTATAACCTGATTTTGCCGCTGTAATTTCCGCTATTTTCTTGTAACTCATTGTTTTTCCGTATGGTATCGTAAGCAGTATACCCCATACACATTCTCTGAAATCCGTATCTTCAATATAGAGTGGAGGCGTAAAATCCGGACAGGCACCGCTAAAATATATATCAAGCCACTTTACAGTCAGGTTAAAAACAGGAAGTTCCATACACCTGTCGGTAAGATATTCCGGATAATATTTCTGATTGTCAAACCATACGCCCACGAGTGCCTCACCGTTGCTTGCAAGCGTTATTCCTCCAAGAGGAGATTCATAATGATACACATAATCCATCCCCTGTTCCTCCCGTGTATATCTTAGTTTTCGGGCATCAGACTTATACCCTTCACACATACATTTTTAAAAAGCTATTCCATACAATTTTAACTTATTTTATCCGATATATCAACATACTTATAAAAATAATACATCATTACACTATTCAAATTTCAACAAAAAGATATTAAGGAAACACTGATTTAATCCCAAAAATAATTCTATATTAGAATAATGAGATATAAAAGGAATAATTATTTTTCCTGTTATCCCTTTCAACATTACCTCTGAAATCAAAATCATCCGACCAATTTAAGTCAGCTTTTTAGTTTTAATATTTCTCTTAACAAATTTAATTAAAATATCCGGAAATTTTACATCTCAGGCTTGTTTTTTATGGTGAAATAAGCTAAAATAATCTACGCAATCTAAAATTTTACGGAGGAATTTGCATGGGTATTACAACGGTTTTATTTGACCTTGACGGAACACTTCTTCCTATGGATCAGGATGAATTTACGAAAGCTTATTTCGGACTGCTTTGCCGTAAGATGTCGGTATTCGGATATAAACCGAAGGAATTGACAGAAGCAATATGGAAAGGCACATATGCAATGGTAAAAAATGACGGAAGAAAAAGCAACGAGGAGGTTTTCTGGGATTGCTTTGCCGGAATATACGGTCAAAAGGTAATGGAGAATAAAAAGTATTTTGATGAATTTTATACGAATGAATTTCAGGGTGCAAGGGAATCATGCGGATATAATTGCGAAGTCCCGGAAGCAGTAAAAGAAATCAAATCCAAGGGTCTGAGAACAGTTCTGGCGACAAATCCTATATTTCCTGCAACAGCAACCGAAAGTCGTATACGTTGGGCAGGTCTGGAGCCGGGAGATTTTGAATTATATACTACCTATGAAAACACAGGTTATTGCAAGCCGAATCCTGAGTATTACAGGGACATTCTCCAAAGGCTCAGTCTAAGACCTCAGGAATGTGTTATGGTAGGTAATGACGTTTCAGAGGATATGGCTGCGGAAAAAATCGGGATAAATGTTTTTCTTATAACGGACTGTCTGATTAATAAGGAGAATACAGATATTAATAAATTCCCCCACGGCGGCTTCGGAGATCTGTTACAGTATATTACATAAAAAATAACAAAAAGCTGCGGACGGAAAACTCTGCATAATGCAGAATCTTCTGTCCGCAGCTTTTTTATGTTTTCTTCACATAAATATCAGATTGCTTATCATTGGTTTGCCTGATATTGCAGCATTTCATTGCCACGAGAAAAATAAATGCAAAAAAAAAGTTGACTTAAATTGGTCAAATAATTCTGATTTCAGAGGTAATGTTGAAAGGGATAACAGGAAAAATTATTATTCTTTAATTATCCCTTTTAATAAAATACAGGAGGTTTAATTTGTGGTTATAATCGCGAGAAAAGCGTCTACCTTTTTCGGGAGGATAATACTTTCGGACACAGGCGGAAACGGACTTTTGCTTACAGATGATGATAAGCTTATCTTCTCTGTAAAAAGAAGCCTTGATGATGCGGATGAGCATATGATTATAAATAAGGTTCTTACTGCCGGCGATGAATTTGAGGGAGGGTATGTATTTGAGCTTACTCCCGAAGAAACCGATATTCCTACAGGGAAATATTTTTATGATATAGGTGTTCAGCGTGCAAACGGAGAATTTTACCATGCCGCAATGACGGATGAATTTATTATTAAACAAAGTATTTCAAGAAAGGATGATGATAATTGAATTATTACGATCTTAACGGTATGATTGATATACCTAAAAGCGAAAGCATGGCTTTTGCTCAGAATAAAAAGCAGATCGAAGAAATTGACAAACAACTCAGTGAGCATATAAATGAGGAGAAGGTCATGATTGAGGGTGAGATTCAGAGTCTTACGGAGAATATTGATAATGCGGCGGCGGAGGCTCAGCGTAAGCTTGAGGATACGGCGGCTTCCATAAACTCGGATATGAAAGAACTCAGTAACCGGGTTGACAGGGATATGGAAACGGTTAATAATAAGATAGAAAATACAGTTGATAATCTCAATGCTTCAGTCGATACAAAGCTTGATACTGTAAACAACCGTGTGGATAATATTATAGCAAACAATTCCGAAACCGATGGGAATACTGAACTGATAGATATTCGTACCTCTACAAACGGTATGATATATGGAACAGCAGGAGCCGCTGTCAGGGGACAGATAGCTCAATTAGATAATCTTTTAAACCGGATATCTGACCGTCTTGATACGGGGTATACAATAATAAACAATCTTGATTTTATCCATGGCAGAATAGCAGGCGCGGGTCAGTTTTTCAATAATCCCTATACATGGCGAAGCAAAACACCCTTTAAACTCAAAACTGACGCAAGTGTAAAGGTTAAATTTCCCGAGAACGTGAGTGCAAGCATCTGGTACTGCGAAAATGAAAAATGCGAAAGCGGAACCTTACGATTGGCAAATATTGATTTTATCAATAGTGAAACAGAAAAACTCGATTTATCTGCCGATTACTGGTATATGTTATGTATATTTAACACCGACGATGAAAAAGGGGACAACCATACCTCACCGGATGAAACAGAGTTGTCAAGGATTTCATTTGCCTATTTGGATAATGATGCATATTATTCAACCAGAATTAATGCTTTGGATGAAAAGATTGAAAAAGAGATAACTGACAGACATATTATCAATCGGGAAATATATATACCACATCTCGAATATGTACATGGGAGAATTGCGGGAAGCGGAACACATTTTACGGATGGTTCCAGATATATTACCGATAAACCATTTTATATGGAAGAAGGAAATGCAATATATATCAAATTTCCCGACAATATAAAATGCGGACTATGGTGCTATAATGATCAGGAATGTACCGAATATCTTACAGTATATACCATACCCGCAAAAGAATCTCAGATATCAGTTTCCAAAAGCGGCTATTGGTTATTGTGTGTTGAAAATGCGGATAATCCCAAAATCGCCCCATCGGAAGATGAACTACAACAGATATATATAAGCATATTACCGAAAAACGGTCAGATAAGCCGCAGATTTTCCGAGATGGATAAAAAGATAGATGCTGCCGGGGATGATAACTATGCGACACCCTACCATGACGAGGAGGATATCCTGTACAAAAAAATTCAACAGTGCAGGGATAAGGATACATTAATTTTTACCCTGTGTACTGATGTACACGGAACAAATTACCCGGACACATACAGTCCTCCTGAGAATTCAGGGCTCACAGGATCAAAGGGATACAAAAATTACAGAAAACTTGCAGCCGTATTGGCAAAATTATCACAAAATATAGGAGCGGATTTTATTGCAAATCTCGGTGATACAATAGCCTCTGCAACAGACGAAGCGGCGGATGATTATAATCATGAGGAAAACAAATACCGATTTACAGAATTCTCAAGGTTAATCTCATCAACATACATTCCCTACTTATACACAATAGGTCACCATGAAATGTTTAAATTCAATCTCGACGGAAATACTAAATCGGAAATTTGCGGCTCGGCATTAAGATACAACAGATACCTCAACGCAATATACAATAAATCCGATGACGATTGTGCCTATTATTATATAGATTTTGAAGCTCCGGCATTTCCCGATGTCCGATATATTTCTTTGGATTGTTGTACTGATAACAGTGGGGCAAAATATTCGGATAAAGAGTTATCATGGTTAGAAAATACTGCACTGAATACTGACAAGCCTGTTATAATTGTCGGACATATGGGAACAAGAAAAGATAACTGCGGTGCAAATCCAATAAATGGGGAACGGATTTCTCAAATGCTCAATACTTTTGTTTCAGGCGGAGGCAGGGTGTTAGCCTTTATACACGGGCATACACACTGTGATAACATCATTGAACCGTCCGTAAGCGGCGATAAATATGTTGATATATCAACATTGTGTTCATGGAGCTATAAACCAAGCATACCGGCAGGACTTATAGGAAATCCGACTGTAGAAATGAGGATATACGGAGAATATACGGAATATGCAATAGATACATATGTCATCAACTGCAAAACCGGAAAGATTAATATTTTCAGATTCGGGGCGGGTGCCGACAGGAATTATACACCTTCATAAAAACAGCTAAAATACGATAATATACGATCGTAAATTTCAGAAGCAATTCTGTTATTTACGATCAATTTTTATTATTGGCTGAAAGCTTTTCTTGATGCTCCATCGAATGGCTTACCTTCAAACTTTACATTACCGAAATCCTCAAACGGATATAAGTACTCCTCAAGCTCTTTTTCTATTTTACATATATCTTCTTCATCATTCGGGTGCAGTCTTATAAGCTGTGTATTATTTATCGAGTTTGAGGGATCAAAAAACTCTTTTTTCCTTATATGCGTACCCAATCCAATGAATTTTTCAACAATTTTCACTGTATCATCATACTTATAAATAAAATCCTCAAAGCAAAGACGCAATACTCTTTCGTTATCCGTCCTGTGTTTTCTCATATTTTTATAATATATAATAAAATCATCCGCATTTGTTTTTGGGGAAAATTTAAAATTAGGATCCCTGGTATATTTTCCTGCTAAAAACAAATCCCGAGGATCTCTGTCTATTACAATAGCATAGGGGTCTTCAAAAAACGGGAAGCTATTCTCCGGACAGTTTCCCTCAAACGGCTGATCCAGACACACAGGTCTGCTCAGATCAGCACCCATTGCCGCCAATATTTTGTTTGTATATTTTTTTGCCGCATCGTAAAAGTTATCGGGTTCTACAGAAAAATACATTTTTCTGCATGGCCATATGTACGAGGTTTTTCGTGTTATTTTCTCAACGATCTTGGGCATTAAAATTTTTTTTGACGCAAACGCGAAAAAATTTCTTATAACATTTCCGGTCAGTACATCAGCCGTATCGACACCCATGTAAGAAAGCTGAAGTATTTCGTCTATAAATTCCTTGCTAAGCTTATAAAAAAGCTTACCGTCACATGGTTTATTTATAAAAGGTGTCTTGTAACACTGGGCCATTTTGAGAAATCTTTTTATAGCATAATCTCCGGATAAATTTTTGGCATACTGCTTCATAACGTGATATTCAAGATCCTCCAGACCATCAACCCGGTAACTGAGAACAAATTCAAAATTGTCAAAAACCTGTATATCATCATATTCCCGAAGAAGATCGGTTAATACAGAGGAGCCGGTCGCCCCATACCCGCAAGAGCCTATAATCATTTTACATTCCTCCTGTGTTTCTTTATAAGCTTAGAGATAAATCCTACTTTTCTTTCTTCTGATATTATAAAAATAATACCTGTAAAAATTGCCATGCTCCAACGAACAAATATAAAATCTATAAATATCAGGGATAAAGCGGTCAATGCAAGTAACAAAGCACTATAAAGTACCAAGGTTTTAGTCGAAAATACACATGAACCATGTACTTTTATTGCTATAATATAATGAAAAATGAAATATAGAATATAGGTAAACAATGTTGTATAGGCTGCTGCGATATAACCAAACTTATTTATAAAAATAAGGTTTAATACCACATTTATTATTGCCGCCGCTATTGTTCCGACAGCGATGAATTTTGTTTTTTCATAATAATATTCGACACTTGCCGGTATGGTATATAAAAAAGCAAAAAAACCTCCCGCAACTATCGGAATAACACTGTATGAAGCAGACCAGTATTCCTCATCCCCAAGAATTTTTACAAGCTCCGGGCTTATCAAGATCACAACTATAGATACCAATAACATCATCAAAGTGTAAATATTACTTTTTTTCTTTATATTCTCAATATTTTTGTTACGCATTTGTTCATAGAACCATGGATTCCACACATTATCCAGCGAGCGTGCTGTCACATTGATTATAGCATATATATTATATGCAAAGCTGTATATTCCGGCAGCGGAGGAGCTTATTATTTTATTTATCATTATTCGATCAAATTGTGATAATATCACCTGACTTATACCGTGTGAAATTATGGGTACACTATATTTCAAGCCCCATGGCAAAAAATACTTGTAATTTCGTGGGCGAGCTTTTTTAAAAAATTTGATAATAATAAAAAGGGTTATAATCGTCACAGGGAGTGTTGTACCTATAATTCTTGCCATATATCGGTTCTGTGGAAAGATTGTATACATAAGTACAATAGAGAGTATAATATTTGATACCGCATTAATACCCGAAACCAACAGAAAGCTTTTATATTGGTATTTCAGACCAACGTGTGCATTATAGCACGCCAATATTGAACCGGCGAAGCTGTAGATACATAGGAAAATCATACTCGTGAAATCAAGTCCGAGCAGTTGGGTAAAATATTGACCAATTGCGAGAACTAACAAAAACCATACAACCGCACTTATCATTTGCAGCATAATAGTTGCAGAAACATAAGTGTCGTAATCCTTCCCTTGTTCTGCACCGTCATCAATAGTCCGGTATTTATAAAGTGCGTTTTTATAGCTGCTGTGAATTGCAAAACCCATCACTATATAAAGAATGGCCTCATATGCTATGAAGGTATTATATATACCGTAGTCGCTTGGCTTCATTAATCTGGAAAAGATAGGAACTGTTAAAAACGATAGCCCTTTCAACAAATAATTTCCAATTATATATCCTATTCCCGCCTTTACCACCTTATTTTTCTCCGCCATAATACGCATCTTCACCTCTTTACTTATTCCTGATACGGCAATGTTGACATATATCTTTCCAAATAAGATCGATATTTTTTTCTGCACCCCAGAATTGTTTTTTTATCTGTTTATAATTTTCATTATTAACATATCCCTTATGTTGTTTTTCCTCGGTCAGACAAGCGACGATCTGCTCGCCGTCATATACTCTTTTGCCTGTCATAAAAAAATCCGGATCGTTCAAAAAACCCCGGTCATGATTTTTATAATAATCAAGATCCGGAACATAATACATAACCGGTTTATTATGGTAGAGAGCCTCAAAAATGACTGATGAATAATCCGAAACCAGGATGTCTGTATGTGGTAATAATATATTAATCTCAAAATTACTGTCTAATCTTATAACATTACTCAGACTGCTGTCAAACGACAACATAGACAGTTTATCTGCACTGTGTCCCTTTTCTATCCACAGAACATCAGAATTTTCAGACAACCATTTTCTGACATTTTCACATTCCAAAGGAGCTGAATAATCATCCGAATTATCGCGGAATGTAGGAAGATACAGTATTTTAAATTTATATGCACCGAGTCTACTTATCAATTTTTTTTCCTCATCGGAAAGTCTGATATTGATACAATTTCTCGGATAACCGCTTAATATAAAATTTTTCTCCGGAAGTAAATTTATTTTTTTAAACAACATTGTTACATACGGAGTTGTACTCAAAAAATAGCAATCCCCCCAACCTCCCGGGCTCACTATCAACTTTCTCAGTATTCCTATGCGATGAATTGATTCCTTAAGCCACGCCTTGAACGGATGATATTTTTTAAATTCAATATATTCATTACTTAAAAATCCGAAGCCCTTTATTCCGCATAATCCGTGCCAGAGATTTATCTTAACCGCACCTGTTGAATATCTTCCGAGTATGTCCGCATGGGGGTCGGAAAAATCATCATTTGCACCGTTACAAATTATATGTACACCTGCTGTCCTGTGATAATAAATTGACTTCTCGCTGTCCATCATATATGATTCATAGCCCATTTTATTTAAGGTTCGGCATACCTGCTCGTTTCTTGTGACCCATACGACATGAGTCAGACCTAATTTTTCTTTATTATCGGAAAGATACTGAAATAAAAATCTCGGATTATCCGCAAATTTTTCCCCGAACCATGCACCAAACAGAACAGAACTTTTATCACGTCTGAAATTACTGATTCTGAATATTTCTTTTATATTCCATATTAATATTTTTAATTTATTCATAATCATCTTCCATTCAATCAGACTTAAGCTTTGATTTTTTAAAGAGAGCCTTTATTTTTGTTATTGCTTGCAGCATAATATATTCTATAATAACAACTAAAAATACCGTAATAAAACTTTGTATATAATACAGGGGTGAAGCACTTTGCTCATTAATAAACACGTGAACGCATTTGGAGGCTAATACAGTTATATATAAGGGTAAATGAGTTACCATTATAAACAAGGAATTACGTCCGATCCAGTTCAGGAATCTTAATTTAACTAATTCAGACAGAAATTTGAGGATCCCGATAACAGATAAGCTTCCAATTATCGAAGATATAAAGAAAAGCAGAGGATGATCTCCGAAATTATAAATATTAATATCAACATTTTTGTTGTTTAATGATAATATAATATTAATTAAAAACAAGGGAATACAAAAATATGGTGAGCAAAAGATTTTTTTATATTTGAGCGGTATTTGTACCGACAACCACCCTACAGCAAAAAAGAAAAAGGCAACTCCGCCTTTAAGTATAGTAAGCAGGGGATACAACAACAGCTTATATATCAATTCATCGGAAATATTTTTGATTAAATTTACGGGTATCATTGCAAGATACAAAATAGCTAATGTTAGAATAACTATTATAATCTGGACTGTATGTGTTTTGTTTTTAAAATCTATTTTGCTATATATGCATCTTCCTAAAAAAAGTGAGGGTAAAAACCATAGTGTTGAAATTCCTCTGAAGGTTAATGTTGCGTAGGCATCATTTATAAAAACCGATAAAATTTTGTCAGATGTGATACAACAGACTGCAATGTGAACAAATAATACAATCAACGAATATTTCCAATAAGGTATTATAAGTGATTTATATAGTTTTTCATAAATATTAACATTTTTTTTATTTGAGTTTACTTTGGCAACCAGCATACCGCTTATTATAAAGAATATACTAACCTTGAATGAGGATGCCCATAATGATACATAATCTGTCAAGGTAGCTATATGTCCCCATATTATCAGCAACATTCCTAAGCCTTTTGCGGCATCAAAGTATTCTATCCTATTGTCCAATATTAATCACCTTAACTTAATCTTCACGGTATATAACAGCCTGAAAATAACTATAATTACAGCCATCTCCAAAATAGTCTGAAGCTTTAATTGTGCTGTCATTGTTCCGTAAAAGGACATAAAAACAAAATAATAATAGCTGCCGAACAACATCAATGATTCCAGACTGTTTGAAACTTTTTGGTTATATTTGAATTTTTTATAGTATATATAATTAAACACAGCATAAAAAAGTGCAACATAAATCAACATACCAAATAAACCGAAATCATGGTAAGGAGTTGCAAAAATTGTATAGACATTGCCGCCGCCATAATAACCTCCGCCAACCGCAACAAATTGTGTATCCTCCACATATGTATCTATAAGACCAAATTTATAAATTTCCTGATAAAACCATTTGAATGTATGTGCACCCGGAATATTACTGTAATGCGTTGGAAATGCCAATGTAGTATTATTGACTATTTTATTAAATAAGTGCAGCGGACTTCCTAAGTAGAAGGTAATATATTCCATACCGGTAGAAGTAAAATCATGATTTTTAACGATACTTCTGCTTCCAACGAAAAAGACTATAAATAATACACCGAAAATAATTATATGCTTAATATACTTTCGCCATTTTATCTCTTTCCACCCGTATCGGAACCTTTGCAGCATCACAATATAAAAGAGCGCCGCGATTATATAGTACATGAAGGTAGAGCGAACTCCACTGAAAAAAATAGCAATCATGGCATCAAGAACAGGAACCAGCAGTAAAATATTATTAAGGATTTTCTTCTTACAACACACTACATTATTGATGAAGAAGAACAAAAATGGGAAAGCCCCCAATCGCAGCACCCTTATACAGATACTTCCTACTATACCTACATCAATTTCAACATCTGTATGCACAACGCCTATGTTGTTCAATAGGGAACTGCTGCCACCGGCTCTGACTACGGCAGACACATATATGATCATCATGATCGTGAAAATCAATGCCATAGTTGCCTGTGTTCCTATATTTATCCTATATCCTTCTCTTCTCGCAAATTCCTTTTGATCTATCCACACATTTTTACGTTGTTGTGACAAAATGTTTTTTATAAACAGCTCAACCGCAACAATAACTGCAAGTCCTAAAGTGACAATGTTATAGGTCTGTTGAGTAAATCTGACATTCCAATAATCCTCATTCCATATAACACAAATCGTTGATAATATAAACATGAATATTGTTATAAAACCGGGAGATACAAAATCGAAAGATGTAATAAGCATAGTAAGAATTAATAAAATAATTTCAGTAAACAGCAGCAAATACAGGTAACTTATCAATCCCTCACACCTCCATGATCCCTTTTAATTATTTCATCCAAAAGTCTGACCGGGGAAAAATCCCCTGAATATTTAAAATCAACAATTTCTCTTTGTTTTATCCACTCTGTATCAATATCATTAATATCAGTAAAAACCTGTATAAAACTTTCGTTATAATATTTACTTTTTTTAACCTCAGGGTTATTTGTGAGCAACTTTTTGTTGAAACAGACCGCTTCCTTGAACCTGAGTGTATTTCCGACTTGATTTTCATTCAATACCTCAAGAATACAATTACTTTTCAAAACCTTTTTTATTACATCTTTGTACGGAACAGGGCGGTTATATACAATTTTACCGGGGAACCTGATGTCACCTTCATCCACACCGACTATATTAAAATTACAATCAATATTTCCCTCTGATTTTTTAAAAATATCATGAAGTAAATCAACTCTATTTTTAGTTCTGCCACTTCCGACATACAACAAATCCCACTGCAGCTCCGAATCTTTCCGGTTGATTTCGTTTTTGCCCCTCAAATTGGAATATATATCAAAAAATTCAAAATTATATTTTTTGCAGTCCCCCGTATCAAAAGAAAAAATCATATCTATTCCATAATAGCTTATATATTTTTCAAGCTCATAACGATCATTTGCTATTCCGAGATTTTTTACGGTATCCGGCAGATAAAGAATTATGACTGCATTTTTCTCTTTTTTCAGCCTGTTTATATAAGCAGGTGCAAATTTCACATTACTTTGAAATATAATATAATTACGATCTTTCTTGTTTAAATCATCAAATCCTATACATAACGAATGATTCCAGACAGACTTAAATGGAATATGTAATTTATTATTTATTCTATTCCCGAAATGAAGTTTTTTAAGCTTTTTCAAAATCGGATTCTTTATTGTATTATTATCATAGAAAATTTCGGCCTTATCCTCAACATCACTCCATACATAGGCAGACCATGAATTTTCATCTGATTCATTGATAACCACGAAAAACTTATCCATTATATTCTCCAACTTTTTTCAAAAAGAAGATAACATCAGCGTATGTCCATAAAAATCGAGAGATCAGTCATCAGAAATAGCCGCTGCAAACTTATCAATATATGACTCTTTATCAAAATGTTTTTCTATATATTCTCTGCTATGAATATCCTTGATGTCGGATCCTTTAATTTTTTCCGATAAATTAATGATGCTTTCTGCTATTTTATCAACTATATCATCTGTCCTCGTGAGCGTGACCGAATCTCCCACATACTCCGGTATTCCCCCCGCATCGGTGGTGATTACCGGTACACCGCACGCCATAGCCTCGATATTTGTAAGTCCTGCCGGTTCCTCCCACATTGAGGGAAGAACTGCAATATCCGCAAGATTATAATAATACGGCAGCTCATCATGTTCAACATAACCTGTAAAAATAACTCTGTTTTCGAGCTTTTCGGCAAGTGAATGAAGTCTCTCCTGATACTCACTTTTAACATCAGTATTATGGTGATAGCTTCCTATTATAATTGCCTTATATTCTTTTGGCAGCTTTGCTAATGCCTGAAGCAGAAGATCTGCTCCCTTTTCTTCCGTTAACCGACCCGCAAAAATCAGCAGTCGATCATTATCACCTATGCCATGCTTTTCTTTCAGCTCGCAAATTATCTTATCCTGCTTAGCTATAGGTCTGAATAATGAAGTATCTACACAATTGTACAAAATCCTTGTTTTCGATTCCGGAATAATTCCGATCGCACTGTCGGGAGCATTTATCCGATTTGCTACATATTGACTTACACAAAGGAATGCAGTTGTCTTTTCCATAACATCCCTGCATCCGGCATCAATTCTTGGAATGTTATGCAGGTGGTAATACCATTGACCCTTAAATTTAGTTTTCTTTAGTGAACGTGCCAAAGGAATGTTGTTTTCAAGCACAATTTTGTCCGCATCACTCTTGTTGCAGATTTTCTTGGCTTTTCTTATATAATAAAGCAATGAAAATGCTGACTTAAATGAGACAGCTTTTGCATTTTTCCTTATAACTCTTATAAAATTAAATGCACATAAATCAAGAAATTTTACAAATGCAGGTACTTTAACCCATTTAAATTCAATATTGGGATATAACTTGGATTTTTCAAAAGCCACGGGCTCATAGTAAGACAGAATTTGCATATCACAAATTTGTTTTTTGTTATTGCCCTCTGCTAACTGTTCTATTAATGTGGATACAGCCCCTCCTTTTGCTGCGGGAACCGGAAAGCAACCGTTTGAGTCAGCTATTAAAATTAATACTTTCATATTACTCCTCTATTAAAAAACAATATACTTTTCTTCAGATCTAAAGAAAATTCAATTATAATTCCCCAATAATAAATAAATGTTTATTTACAATCAAAAAATTATAGACACTAAATCAGCACATCATCTTTCTTTTTTGTACATTATCTTATAGTTCTCAGCCATAATCTGAGTATTGTATTTATTTTTTACATCATAAAATGCCTTTTCTGTCAATACCCTGCAATCACTATTTTTAGCTTTTCGTATTGCCGTGATAAAATCTTCCGGAGCCTCACATACGAAACCGTTTATGCTATCATCAATAACATCTCTGCTCCCGATTACATTATTTACAATACATATCTTCTTCATATACATAGACTCGAGCAGAGATATAGGTAACCCTTCCCATAATGATGTTAAAACAAATACATCGCTTGAAAGCGAATACTTCAAAGCGTCATTTCTGTCAATCCAACCGGTGATCTTTATGTTAGGTGCTGTCAATTCATCTCTCAGTTCGCCGTCACCAATCCACAAAAAATCAATTTCAGGCATGGAGATTGCTATTTTATTAAACAAAGCCGGATTTTTCTGATAACAAATCCTACCTAAAGTATACACAGTAAATTTGTCATTTTTCTTTATCTTTGTATTATAAATCAACTCTTCAAGTTCTTTTATATTAATCCCATTATTGATATAATCAGCATTTTTTGTCAATTTCAGCGATTCTAAATGCTCGCCGTATCCACAGCTTATTATCTTACATCTTCTGCAGGCACAAACTCGTTCTACAAATTTAAATAAGCATCGTTTTGCAGGACTGTAATTTTTCATTAAAAAACTGTAGCCATGCGGAGTATAAAATAATTTTACTTTTTTTCCGTTAAAGGCAAATCTTCCCAATGCACCTGCCTTGCTGCTATGTAAATGGATTATATCCGGATTTATCGTCTTTGCTATTTGTCTTATTTCGGAAAAAGCTTTAACATCTCTCCTCAAGCATACTGCCCGACTAAAATTCTTCACCTCAATCAAATGAATCCTACTGTCAAAATATGTTTTATAATTTAATGGTGTCTGAGGTCTGGTGCCATAAGCTATATAAATATCAAACTCGTTAATCAGCTCGTTAGCTAAATCTACTATATAAGTGAAAACGCCTCCTCCCATAGCTTCTGTTATAAACAAAACTCTTTGTTTTCCCAACATATGTGCCTCACACTCCTACACTTTGCGGAATTTTGTAAATGTTCAAAATATTAACGGAAAAGAATAAAGCTCCTCCTTAATATTTGTAACATATGAAGTAGAAAATCAGCTGAAATCTTTAAATTTATTGATATACCTCACGTCTTCCTGTTATTTGTATGAAAACTGCGTGCCCCATACATATGTACGTTGATACCCTCAATATCTCTGGTATATATATCTCCGGCAACATTGGATCTTTTCTCAACAACTAATACAGATTTGCCCTGTGCCTTTGCTTCATGGGCGAAAACTGCACCATAAAGTCCTGAGCCGACAACTAAATAATCATACATTCCCAAAGCTCCTTTACAGAATTAAATGTAAACGCAGGCTTTATATTTCCGTTTTGTATATCTTCTGCTGTTGCTTCACCACTCAGAACACAAACGGAATCCACCCCTGCATTTATACCGGTCAATATATCAGTATATAAACGATCACCAATCACAACAGTTTCTTCCCGACTGTATCCCAGCTTTTGTCTTACTATATCCACCATAACCGATTCCGGTTTTCCGATATAAACAGGTTTTCTGTCCGTTGCAGACTCAATCATTCTGCATATGGAACCGCAGTCGGGAATATAGCCGAAAGATACCGGACACCTCAAATCAGGATTTGTGGCGATAAAAGGTATATTTTCCCTTGATAGTATCTCACACGTATTTCTCAGCTTAGCACCTGTTATTTCTGTGTCAAAGCCGACAACAACAACATTAATATCATCCTCAACCTGTTCTGTAACACTTATACCCGAATCGGATAATTCTTCTATTAATGATTTTGTTCCCTGACAATAGACCTTCGCACCGCTATAATTATTTTTCAGATACAAAATCGTTGCCTGAGCTGATGTAAAAAAATTATTTTCATCCGCATCTATCCCGAGCCTGTTTACTTTTTTAACATAATCAGAAACCGATTTAGATGAATTGTTGGTTACGAAAATGTATTTACCTTCAATACTCCGGATATATCTGATAATCTGATGCGTCCCATCAAAAACATTGTCATCCTCATAAATTGTTCCGTCCATATCGAACAGAAACAGCTTTTTTTTCTTTAACTGTGTTGCAGACCTTCCGAAGTAGTCAACATAATAGTTCTTATTTGAATTCATAATCAGTTTTCCTTAATTTTTAAGCAAATATCTTTTCTGCAGCCGCAAGATCATCATGGTTGTCAATTTCCAACCAACGTCCTTTCAACGGACACGCTTTAAATTCAATTTGGTCAAAAATATCGTTCAAAGCAACCTCACTCCACATTTTCAATTCCCTTTTCTGTTCTATATATTCTGCACATTTCGCAAAAAATGCGTTTCCTCCTTCGGCGGAGAACTTATATACATCAATGGAAGAACCAAGTGCTTCTTCCGGCTTGATTGTTTTTGATATCTTAATGAGCCGCCCCTCGTTTTCTACTACCTTCATTGATTCCTCAATGTAATTTCCTATATCGGTCACAACTGCATTCGCTGAAATATCAAAGGCCAATAACTCCGAAATTACAGATTCATCAAAAAATACATCCGCATTCATCATAAGAAAATCTGAGTTTTCTACCGCTTTCCGGGCTATATATGCCGAATACATATTATTAGTAGAGGCATAGTCAACACTCTCGATAATGCGGATATTTTTATAGTGTTCATTAACCGATTTTTTGAGGATATCGGCTTTATAACCCGAAACTATCGTTATGTCGGATATTCCGTTGCATATAAGGTTATCAAGTTGTTTAAATAATATAGGCTTACCATTTACCGGAACTAATGATTTCGGTATATTATTTGTAATTGGTGCAAGTCTGGAACCAAGTCCTGCCGCTAATATAAGTGCTTTCATTTTTATACCCCCATAAAATATATTTACAACAATTCGACTAATTCTTTATAGATTTTTTTTAACCTTTGTGTACTCAGATCGGTTTCATCAAGATATGTATACCTGTTTGTACGCATTTGCCTTGAGTTTTGCATACAATAAACAAATGTTTCTTCGTCTATTTCCAATGTTTTGGGATTGACATCCACCTCAAATTTTTTCAGATATTCAACAACCTCATCACAGGAATGACCGATTAATTTCAGCATAGATACTGTTCCCAAAGCTACCTGCAGACCATGCAGATTTTTTTTGTCACTATAATAATCAAGTGCATGACTGAACAGATGCTCGGAACCGCTGACCGGTCTGCTGCTTCCGGCAAAATCCATCGCTATACCCGACAAAACCAATGAATTCACCAAGACCTCTATAAAATCAGGACATATTTTTTGATACCGGGTTTTCATAAGTGCATCAATTGAGTTTTTGGACATCAGATAGGCATAACCGTTAATTTCATCTTTTCCCTTTAATGAAGCATATTCCCAGTCGAGTAATGCCATATAATTTGATATAGTATCACCTATGCCTGCCTTTATTAATATTTCCGGACTTTTCAAAATAATGTTTGTGTCTACGAGCATCATAGGTGCTATTGCACATCCCAGGCTTTTGGGTTTATTGTCCTGACGTTTTAATACCGCTATCGGAGAAGCAATTCCATCATTTGCCACAGTTGTTGGAATAGACAGATATGGGGTTTTGGAAATATATGATGCATATTTGCATACATCAAGAACCCTGCCGCCTCCCATGCCTACAATACAACTGACGTCTGTGGCTATTATCCTCTCCGCGATAGACATAGCATATGAAATCGTATTATATTCAACTAATTCTGTCTTTAAGATTCCAATCTCTTGAATTTGTTCCCGAACGGCAGTCCCATATAAATTATCCACAACAGGATCTGCTACATATAGAATTTTGCCACATATATTATTTGTCCGAAGCGTTTTGTAAACCAGTTTTATAACATCGCAACCTATTTTTAAGTAATTAGATTTCATAAATGAAATACCTCTCTCTACTCTAAAAAATATTTATTTTGATAAAAAACCGATTATTTTCATAATTATTTACCCTCATTTACATTTCTCTGTTAAAAAACGTATGATAGTTTATCAAGTGATAAAACAACTGCTTAAATTATGATACTTACCCTTATATACTGATTTTCAGAAAAACACACCCATTACTTTTTTGTTTTTGCGGAAGCAGACTTCTTGATAAGATATTTTCTTGGTCTGAACGGGAAATCCAAAATGTGAAATTTCCCTGCCATATAAGCATATGCCATGGGTATAAGCACTCCGGTCAATATTAAAACAATAAAGCATAAGTATACATACTTTAATCCTGCTATTGAAAATAACATCTTAACAGCATTCATAATGATTGGGTGCATGATATAAATATACATACTGTTCACTCCGGCTGTACTGATAAAGTTACTTTTTGACATATTTTTAAATATAGAATAAAATAGTCCAAAAAAGAATACAGCACCCGACATACCCACAATAATTTTTAATAGGTCAACCCCGTAATTATAATATAGAATGAACAGTCCTAACCACACAATGCCTGATATTATCACTATATATATATATATATATATTCACTTGTGAGCTTTTTTCTGTTTCTGTATATCAATACTCCGACATAGTAGAATATAGGATAGTAAAGGAATCTCCCGATAAGACGATTATCCGTTTTGAAAAACATACAAGCTATTACCATTAAAACCAGAATTGGTACAATTATAAGCGGTTTATCTTTGAATACCTTTTCCATGATCCAAATAAATACAGAAATAAAGAAAAGAACATATATAAACCATAAAAAAGCCACCGGATTTACATACATCATCAGCAAATCCAATACGCTGACTTTTTTTGAAACAAATTTTGAAAATATAAATTTTCCTATCCACACTGCAACAGCAAACCAAGAATATGGTAGGAGCAGGTCAAGTGCTTTTTTCTTTACAAACTCCTTAAATGTACTGTTTTTTCTTTCCTCAGTCATTCTATACACATAACCCGATACCATAAAGAACAAGGGCATATGGTAACTATTCAACAGAATATCTACATAGTGGATAACCTGTAGATTATCAGCCCATCCACTGGAAAAAACCCTTTCACAGGCATGACCGATCACAACACTTATGATTGCAAATCCTTTTATCATGTCGATCCATTTCTGACGTTCCGACACTTTTTATACCTCCCCGTTAAATATCTCCAATTCCAAGCCATTTCTGATCCTTGTCACTGAGGATAAGAGGGGAGCCGTCTATGAGACTATAACCATCGGCAGCGGCAGAACCGTTGTATTTGCCACGAACACCCCAGTCGATACCGATTTTCGGATCATTCCATGCAATACCGCCCTCGTCATTCGGATGATAGAAATCATCACATTTGTAGCAGAACTCCGCCGTTTCACTCAAAACAAGAAAACCGTGTGCAAAGCCACGAGGGATAAGGAACTGCTTTTTGTTTTCCTCGGTAAGCTCAACGCCGTACCATTTACCATAGGTTTTGCTTCCCTTTCGCAAATCAACGGCAACATCAAACACAGCACCCTTTATCACCCGTACAAGCTTTGTCTGGGGATACTTCTTCTGAAAATGCAGTCCTCTCAGTACGCCTTTCGTTGACATTGACTGATTATCCTGTACAAAGGTAATATTTATGCCGTTTTCCCTCATATCATTAAGGTTGTAAGTTTCCATAAAATATCCGCGGCTGTCTTTATGTACTGTCGGAGTGATAACACAAAGTCCTTCTATTCCGCCCGCGTTCTTTTCAACCTCTATCTGTCCCATCAATACTCAATCTCCTTAAGATATCTTGTAAGTGCATCTTGCCATGTCGGAAGTAATTTAAAACCGTTTTCCGTAAGTTTTGACTTATCCAAACGACTGTTTTTCGGCCGTTTTGCCTTTGAAAGACCGTATTGCTCCGTTGTCACGGGAACAACCCTTGTTTTATATCCTGCCTGCCTGTATATTTCTTTGGTAAAGTCGTACCAGCTGATATAGCCGCCCTCATTTGTTGCGTGGTAATAACCGTATCTGTCACTTTCACACATATCAGCAAGCAATTTTGCAAGATCGGCAGTATAAGTCGGTGTGCCTGTCTGATCGTTGACAACACGAACAGTATCATATTTTTTCCCGACATTAAGCATGGTTTTTACAAAGTTATTCCCGTTTTTGCCGAATACCCATGCTATACGGACAATAAAGTATTTATCCAGTATTTCGCTTACTGACTGCTCGCCCTTAAGCTTACTGTCACCGTAAACGCAAAGCGGAGCATAGTCCTTGCAATCAGCCTCCCACGGCTTTGTACCCTCACCGTTAAAAACGTAATCCGTGCTTATATATATCATCTTGCAGTCAAGCTCTTTGCAGGCTTCCGCAATGTTTTTTGTTCCTTCCGCATTAATGTCATAAACTTTTTCTTTGTTTTCTTCATCTTCAGCAGCGTCAACTGCCGTCCATGCAGCACAGTGTACCACTGCATCAGGTTTAACCCTTGTCAATATAGCTTTTACTGCTTCACTGTCTGTTATATCAAGCTGAATATATTCAGCATTTATATCATTAATGCCTGTATATTTTTCTGTAATATCACTGCCCACAGCTTCATGACCTCTTGCAATCAGTTCATTGACAACATCATGCCCAAGCTGTCCGCATACACCTGTCACAAAAACTCTCATATGTAAACTCCCTTATCGGTTGGCATACATTTTTTCATAATAGTTTTGATACTCACCGCTGATAATTTCTTCCCACCATTCACGGTTTTCAAGATACCACTTTATGGTTTTCTTTATTCCGTCGGCAAATTTCGTTTCCGGCAGCCAGCCGAGTTCATTGTGTATTTTTGTCGGGTCAATTGCATATCTCATATCATGACCTTTTCGGTCTGTAACGTATGTGATAAGGCTTTCGGGCTTTCCCAACTCCTTACAAATCAGCTTTACTATGTCAATATTTCTCATTTCATTATGTCCGCCTATGTTATAAACCTCTCCGACTCTGCCATTGTGAATTATCAGGTCAATAGCCTTGCAGTGGTCCTCAACATAGAGCCAGTCACGAACATTGATTCCCTCACCGTAAACCGGCAGGGGTTTATCGTTCAGTGCATTTGCTATCATAAGCGGTATGAGTTTTTCGGGAAAATGATACGGTCCGTAATTATTCGAGCATCTTGAAATTGTCACAGGCAGACCGTAGGTTCTGTAGTAAGCAAGCACAAGCAGATCCGCACCCGCCTTTGAGCTGCTGTACGGTGAGCTTGTATGTATCGGTGTTTCCTCCGTAAAAAACAGATCCGGTCTGTCAAGCGGCAGATCTCCGTATACCTCGTCTGTTGATACCTGATGATACCTTGTTATCCCATATTTTCGGCACGCATCCATAAGCACTGAGGTTCCGATTATGTTTGTCTGTAAAAACACCTCGGGATTCTCTATTGAGCGGTCAACATGACTTTCCGCTGCAAAATTCACCACTATATCCGGTTTTTCTTCCTCAAAAAGCTTTTCCACCGCCGCTCTGTCACAGATATCCGCCTTTACAAACCTGAAATTCGGATCATCCATAACTGACTTTAGGGTAGAAAGATTTCCTGCATACGTAAGCTTGTCAAGGCAGATTATCCTGTACCCGGGGTGTTTCTTCAGCATATAAAATATAAAATTGGAGCCTATAAATCCAGCTCCTCCCGTAACGATAATTGTCATCCTTTCTCCTCCGCAGCATATCAATGCAGTACATCAAGATACTTTCCGTCAATGACATCCTTGAGATACTGTCCGTATTGATTTTTCTTCAATTCCTCATAAACCGCAAGAACATCATCCTTGGTTATCCAGCCGTTGAAATATGCTATTTCCTCAAGGCAGGCTATTTTTCTGTGCTGATGTGATTCAACTGTCTTGATAAAGTTAGTGGCTTCGACAAGGCTTTCGTGTGTGCCCGTATCCAACCATGTAAAGCCCTGACCTAAAAGCTCCACATTCAGACTGTCGCTGTCAAGATATATCCTGTTGAGATCCGTTATCTCAAGTTCTCCTCTTGCGGACGGCTTAAGACTTTTTGCATACTCAACAACATGATTATCATAAAAATAAAGCCCTGTCACACAATAATTACTTTTCGGATTTTCCGGTTTTTCCTCAATTGAAACTGCCTTTCCCATATCATCAAATTCAACTATTCCGAAACGTCTCGGATCGTCCAC
Organism: uncultured Clostridia bacterium; assembly: GCA_947585965.1. Lineage (GTDB taxonomy): Bacteria > Bacillota > Clostridia > Oscillospirales > Acutalibacteraceae > UBA1213. The sequence goes on along the minus strand of CANPXK010000031.1, from coordinate 966 downwards.
ATAATATCCGAATATTGTCGCACCTTCTCCGCTTTCGGCACTCCTTACGGCCTTTCTCATCCGCTTTTTCAGTCCGTGTCCGGCAAAAATGTTATCGCCTAAAACCATCGCAACACTGTCTCCGCCGATAAAGTCCTCCCCAATTATGAATGCCTGTGCAAGTCCGTCGGGTGAGGGCTGCACCGCATAGTCGATACTCACACCAAATTGCTTTCCGTTTCCCAAAAGACTTTCAAATCTCGGTGTGTCCTGCGGTGTGGAAATTATCAGTATATCCCTTATCCCCGCATTCATAAGCACAGACATCGGATAATATATCATCGGCTTATCATAAACGGGGAGCAGCTGCTTTGATGTTACCTTCGTAAGCGGGTAAAGCCGGGTCCCCGAGCCGCCGGCTAATATAATACCTTTCAAGCTATCTTCTCTGCCTTTCATAAAAATAAGTTTCACTACCGATTTTTCAACATTTAAAGGTTCCTCTAAGGTACGAACCATGCAATCAAAAATATAACGTTGCCATATAATACAGTAACGCACCACAACAACTACATTACGATTATACTACAGCAACCCACCTAAGTCAATCAGCAAATTATAAATCTAACAATATTCACAAAAGACAAATATTTCATTTAAATATTGTATATAAATTGCCGACACTATAACAGAGCATTATCAAGCATATTTTTAATTGTTCAGCATTTGCCGCCGCCCCCCAAAAATACATATTTTATTTTGAGTTTTTATATAAGCCGTCTTTCTCTATATTGTTCCGGGATACGCACATATAGTACAAAAACTGTAAAAATCTATAGCAATATACGGAAATAAAATATAAACCGGCATTTATTTGTTTGTTATAAACTTCCAGCTTTTAAATAATGGCATTAAAATTCCCTATGTATATAAAATTACAACACAGAACGTCTGATTAAATACATACAATTATACAAACAGGGCGGA
>CANPXK010000030.1 GCA_947585965.1 uncultured Clostridia bacterium | reverse complement strand
TCGGCTCTTCGCTCGGTTCTTCGCTCGGCTCATCACTTGGCTCTTCGCTTGGCTCTTCGCTCGGTTCCTCACTCGGCTCTTCGCTTGGCTCTTCGCTCGGCTCATCACTTGGCTCTTCGCTCGATCCCTCACTCGGTTCTTCACTCGGTTCCTCACTCGGCTCTTCGCTCGGCTCCTCACTCGGTTCTTCACTTGGCTCATCACTCGGTTCCTCGCTCGGCTCATCACTCGGCTCATCACTTATTGCAACAAAAGTTAAACCGTTTTCATTTGCATATGTTTCGGCATAGCTGCCACTATAACCGTGAATAACAATATTGTCGCATCCGGCAAATACACCATCACCTATCTCGGTAACACTTGCAGGTATTGTTATGTTTGTCAGTCCTGTGCAAGATTCAAACGTAAAATCATCTATTGACGTAACACTGTCGGGTATTGTTATACTTGTCAGTCCTGTGCAAGATTCAAACGCCCCCATACCTATCTCTGTAACACTGTCAGGTATCGTTACGTCTGTCAGTCCTGTGCAATAGTCAAACGCAAAAGCACCTATTGACGTAACACTGTCGGGTATTGTTATACTAGTCAGTCCTGTACAATATGCAAACGCCCCTATACCTATTTCCGTAACACTGCCGGGTATAGTGCAGACACCTTTCTTACCTCCGGGATATGCTATCAGAGCAGTCTTGTCTTTGTTAAATAGAATACCACTTTCAGATAAATAATTTTCGTTATTCTTATCAACATTGATACTTATCAGTCCTGTGCAACCATTAAACGCCCCAATACCTATCTCCGTAACACTGTCAGGAATTGTTATACTTGTCAGTCCTGTGCAATATGCAAACGCCCCTATAACTATTTCCGTAACACTGCCGGGTATAGTGTAGGCACCATTCTTACCTCCGGGATATGCTATCAAAGTAGTTTTGTCTTTGTTAAATACAACACCACTTTCAGATAAATAATTTTCGTTATTCTTATCGACATCTATACTTGTCAGTCCTGTGCAGCCATAAAACGCACCCATACCTATATTCGTAACACTGTCGGGTATGGTTATGCCTGTCAGTCCGGTGCAGCCGTCAAACGCACAATCACCTATTGATGTAACACTGTCGGGTATGGTTACGCTTGTAAGTCCTGTGCAGCTTAAAAACGCATCATTACTTATTGATGTAACACTGTCGGGTATTATTACGTTTGTCAGTCCTGTGCAGCCTTTAAATGCATAACTGCCTATTGATGTAACAGACTTACCGTCAATTTCGGACGGAACAGCAACCTCTCCGTCGTTTCCGGTATAACCTGTAATTGTCACGCTGCCGTCCTCGTTTTCTTCCCATTTAAAGCCGTCATCGGTTGTTCCCTCTCCTGCCGCCTCTGCCGTAATGCCGCCGCCCATCATTCGCGGTGCATCAACAGCCACGCTGCCGCCGGCCAATAACGCCGCAAGAGATATACAACAAATCTTCCTTGCCAGCTTCTTAAAATCTGCCATTTTTCTGCCTCCGTTCATAAATATATTTTTCTTTTCTGAAATAATGTAACATATGCACATTAATATTTCCTATAAACAAAAATATTTCATCAAGATATCTATATTATACTCTTTTCGGTTATAAAACGCAAGTGATTAAAAATAGCTTTAAAAACTTCCAAAAACATCCGGATAATTATTTTAATTTTATATCAGGCATAAAGTATACCATATGGGTATGTGTATAGAAGAATATATACATAAAAAAATACCGCCGTCCAATTATTTGAAACGGCGGATTCATATACAAATATTTTATTTTACAGTAATCTTACACCTTGCAGTTTTTCCGTTTGTAGTTTTTACGGTTATAGTTGCAGTGCCCTTTGCTTTGGCTGTAACTTTACCGTTTTTGACGGTTGCCACCTTGTTGTTTGAGCTTGTCCATGATACTGTACTTATCACGTTTTTGCTTGGAGTTACAGTCGCTTTCAATGTAAGCGTTTTACCTTTTTTCAGTGTTGCCGAGGTTCTGTTAAGCTTTACCCTTGTAGGCAGATTTTTTACAGTAACCTTGCAGGTCGCTTTTTTACCGTTAGCTGTCTTTACCGTTATAGTGGCAGTACCCGTTCCCTTTGCGGTAATTTTGCCGTTAGATACAGTAGCGACCTTTTTATTTGAGGTTGTCCATGTAACTTTCTTATTTGTAGCGTTGCTCGGGCTTACTGTTGCCTTAAGAGTTGTTGATTTGCCCTTGCCGAGTGTTACCGATGTTTTGCTGAGTTTAACCTTTGTCGGATTTACAGTCGTTGAGCTTTTTACCGTTACCTTGCAGGTCGCCTTTTTACCGTTAGCGGTCTTTACGGTAATAGTTGCAGTACCTACACCCTTGGCGGTAATTTTTCCGTTAGATACAGTAGCAACCTTTTTATTGCTTGTTGTCCATGTCACTTTCTTGTTTGTTGCGTTGCTCGGAGTTATTGTTGCTTTTATGGTAGTAGATTTGCCTTTGCTGAGTGTTACCGATGTTTTGCTGAGTTTTACACTCTTGGCTACTACTGTTGCGTTCTTTACGGTTACTTTACAGGTAGCTGTCTTACCGTTCACAGTCTTTGCGGTTATAGTTGCCGTACCTGCCGATTTAGCAGTTACCTTACCATTAGATACGGTTGCCACTTTTGTATTTGAGCTTGTCCATGTAAGCGTCTTGTTTGTAGCGTTACTCGGATTTACGGTTGCCTTTATAGTAGTAGTTTTTCCTTTTTCAAGGCTTATGCTTGTCTTGTTAAACTTTACGCTTGTTACAGCTACAACGGGGTTCTTTACTGTTACCTTACAGATTGCTGTCTTTCCGTTGCTTGTCTTAGCTGTTATTGTTGCTGTGCCTGCACCTACCGCCTTAACCGTACCATTTGATACAGTGGCTACTTTCGTATTGGAGCTTGTCCATGTCACGCTCTTGTTTGTAGCATTGTTCGGACTTATTGTTGCCGTAAGCTTTTCGGTCTTGCCTTTTTCAAGGTTCATGCTTGTCTTGTTAAGCTTTACGCTTGACACTTCTATAACCGGATTTTTTACTGTCACTGTACAGGTTGCTGTTATACCATTGCTTGTTGCAGCGGTTATCGTCGCAGTACCCTCTCCAACTGCCTTGACTAATCCGTTCGATACTGTTGCTATATTATTGTCATCACTTGTCCATTTTACAGTCTTATCCGTCACATCAGATGGGGTCACATCAGCTGTCAGTACTGTTGTTTTTCCCTTGTCGAGGGTAATACTTGTTTTATCAAGTTCTATACCTGTGGGGGCTACAGTAACTGTAACTTTGCAGGTTGCTTTTTTGCCGTTAACGGTCTTTGCTGTTATCGTTGCTGTACCTGCTGCTTTAGCTGTCACTCTGCCATCGGATACAGTTGCAATACTATCATCCGAGCTTTCCCATGTTACTGTTTTATCTTTAGCATATGCCGGATTCACTGTTGCAGACAGTAATACACTCTCACCTTTTTCGACCGAAACGGCTGATTCATTAAGTTTTACCTCTGTGGCATCCCCATAAACCGTAACAGTACATTCTACTTTTTTTCCCTCATAGGTAGTAGCTGTAATTGTTGCTATACCCGAACCTACAGCTGTAACCTCACCTTTATATACGGTTGCTACACTGCTGTCGCTTGTAGACCATGTTACATTTTTTACTGTTGCATTATCCGGGCTTACTGTTGCTTTAAGATCGTATGTTTCTCCCTTATCAAGTGCAATACTATTTGTATTTAATGAAACACCTGTTGTAGGTACAATTTCGGCAAACGGTATATTGTGGTTATTTGCAAACTTGTCTGCCTCTGAGTTCTTCACACCATAAATGGTTACATTATTAGAACCTTTAAAATCCGAAATTGATGTTACACTTTCAGGAATAATAACCTTTTCCAGTGCATCACAATTAGAAATCAAATCATTTCTTACTTCCGTAATTCCATTCGGAATTATCAACTCTTTGAGCGATTTGCAACCGTTAAAAGCATTGCTGCCTAAAAAAGTAACGCTGCTTGGAATGTCCATGTGTTCCAATGATATACAATTTTCAAACGCTCCGCCGGCTCCTAAATTTCCACTGTTAACTGTTCCGCCTATTTCTGTAATGTTTTCAGGTATTTCAATACTTTTAAGATTTGTACAATCTCTGAACATTCCGGGATTAATTGCAGTCATATTCTTTGAAATTCTTACACTTGTCAAATTTGTACATCCCCTGAACAACGATTCGCCTACAGATTCCAAACTGTCCGGAAGATATATACTTTCCAAAGATGAGCATTGCAAGAACACATCTTTGCCCATATCCTTGAGATTCTTTGAAAGTGTTATACTTTTCAATGAACTGCATCCTCTGAATGTTTCAGTGCCTATATGTGTTACACTATCCGGTATAATAATGCTCTCCAATGATTCACAATGAGCGAATACTCCGCCCCACCACTGTTTTTCTATTTTTGTGATACTATCGGGGAGTGTCACAGTTTTAAGTTTTGAGCATCTCTGAAACCATATATATGTTACCGTATCCGGAACAACTACACTTGTAATAAAATCCTTACCCTCGCCCATATCCTCAATTCTCGTAACTTTTTCGCCAAAAATTTCCGATGGTACTACAACATCAGGCGATGTTCCCTTATATCCTGTTATCGTAATAGTTCCGTCACCATTCTCTTTTGTGTAAAAGTCTTTTTCAGAATTCGCCGCCTGTGCAACAATGCCGTCCTGCACAACCTCCGGCAAAATAAAAGCCGTACTGCCTGCAAGAATTGCCGAAGCAAGGAAAATTGCCCCTGTTTTCTTAAATAACCTTTTCATTTTTCTACCCCCGTATATTGGTATTTTTTTGAAATAAAAGAAATATTTCTATATTATTATATGAACTATTTATTCATTTGTCAAGAAAATAGCATATCATAATACCGTAATAATAATAGAAATAAATATAATTCTTGAAGTCAAAGCAGATATAAAATCAGCAGGAGGGAGGCTTTTATTTTACAGTAATCTTACACCTTGCAGTTTTTCCGTTTGTAGTCTTTACGGTTATAGTTGCAGTGCCCTTTGCTTTGGCTGTAACTTTACCGTTTTTGACGGTTGCCACCTTGTTGTTTGAGCTTGTCCATGATACTGTACTTATCACGTTTTTGCTTGGAGTTACAGTCGCTTTCAATGTAAGCGTTTTACCTTTTTTCAGTGTTGCCGAGGTTCTGTTAAGCTTTACCCTTGTAGGCAGATTTTTTACAGTAACCTTGCAGGTCGCTTTTTTACCGTTAGCTGTCTTTACCGTTATAGTGGCAGTACCCGTTCCCTTTGCGGTAATTTTGCCGTTAGATACAGTAGCGACCTTTTTATTTGAGGTTGTCCATGTAACTTTCTTATTTGTAGCGTTGCTCGGGCTTACTGTTGCCTTAAGAGTTGTTGATTTGCCCTTGCCGAGTGTTACCGATGTTTTGCTGAGTTTAACCTTTGTCGGATTTACAGTCGTTGAGCTTTTTACCGTTACCTTACAGGTCGCCTTTTTACCGTTAGCGGTCTTTACGGTAATAGTTGCAGTACCTACACCCTTTGCGGTAATTTTTCCGTTAGATACAACAGCAACCTTTTTATTGCTTGTTGTCCATGTCACTTTCTTGTTTGTAGCATTGCTCGGAGTTATTGTTGCTTTTATGGTAGTCGTTTTACCCTTGTTCAGACTTACACTTGTCCTGCTAAGCTTAACCTTTGTCGGGTTTATTTCAACAGTTACCTTACAAGTTGCTTTCTTACCGTTAACTGTCTTAGCCGTTATTGTTGCTGTGCCTGCGCCTACAGCCTTAACCGTACCTCTTGATACAGTAGCCACTTTTGTATTGGAGCTTGTCCATGTCACCGTCTTATCCTTTGCATATGCAGGAAGTACAGTTGCGGAAAGGAGGGTACTTTTACCCTTTTCGAGCTTAACAGAGGATCTATTCAGCCTTACGCTTGTTGCATCACCGTAAACCGTGACCGAGCAGGTGGCTGTTTTGCCCTCATATGTGCGTGCCGTGATTTTTGCAACACCCGAGCTTTTCGCCGTAACCTTGCCGTCCTTTACTGTTGCAACCTTACTGTTGCTTGTCGTCCATGTTACATCCTTTACGGTTGCATTTGTGGGGTGTACCGTAGCCTTAAGGTTGTATGTTTCGCCCTTATTAAGTGCGATACCCGATGTGTTCAACGTAACGCCCGATGTGCTTACAATTGCAACAAACGGAATATCATGGTTGTTTGCATACTTATCTGCTGTTGAGTTTTTCTTGCCATATATTGTTACACTGTTGGAGCCGTCAAAAGCAGTGTTATCAATTTCTGTCACACTTTCCGGAATTATAACTTTCTCCAATTCTCCACAGTTGGCAGCAAACGCGTAATCTATTTTTGTAACCTTGCTTGGAATAGTTAAGCTTTTAAGTGAATGACAACCGCTAAATGCATATCCTCCTATTTCATTAACACTATCAGGTATATTTATGGATTCCAATGATTCACACCCTTGAAATACCCCACGCCACCAACTGCCATTTATTGCCGTAATACCTTCAGGAATTTCAACATTTTTCAGACTCGTGCAATTATGAAACATACCCTCAGGTATGTTTTTCATTCGACTTGACAGTTTAGCACTTGTCAGGCTTGTACAACCGTCAAATACTCCATCTCTAACTTCTGTAACACTATTCGGGATAGTTACACTTTTTAGTGATGTACACCCACTAAAAGCTTCAGAATCCAGTTTTGTAAGCTTATTTGAAAAAGTCACACTTTTTAAGGAAGTACATCCTCTAAAAGCTCCACTTTCTATACTGGTAACACTATTTGGAATAGTTATGCTCTCCAATGATTCGCATCCTTCAAACGCTCCCCAGTACCAATTTATAGGAATAACTGTTATGCTGTTGGGCAGATTTACCTTTTTTAATTTCTTACAGTCACGAAAATACACATACGTTACAGTGTCCGGCACAGTAACACTTGTAATAAAGCTCTTTCCATCGCCCATATCTTCAATTCTCGTAACTTTTTCTCCGAAAATTTTTGACGGAATAATAACATTTGCCGATGTGCCCTTATAGCCTGTTATGGTAATTGTGCCGTCATCGTTTTCTTTTGTGTAAAAATCCCTTTCGGAATTCGCCGCCTGTGCAACAATGCCGTTCTGCACAACCTCCGGCAGAATAAAAGCCGTACTGCCCGCAAGAATTGCCGAAGCAAGGAAGATTGCCCCTGTTTTCTTAAATAACCCTTTCATTTCTATACCTCCGTATATTTGTATTTTTATAGAAAATAATGAAATATTTCTATATACCTATTATATGAACTAATTATTCATTTGTCAAGGAAATATTATATCATTTAATGATATATTATTTCATTTTTTCTCTGAATTATATATCATTTAATGAAACATTAGTACATACTATAATGAAGCTATACATATAATAACATAGGGGTAATAATCAATGAAAAAAGAAATTAACGTTATTCTCGGTGAACGCACAAAAAAAATCAGAAAACAAAAAGGATTTACAAGAGAAATATTTGCTGAAAAGCTATGCGTCAGCACACGATTCCTTGCTACCGTCGAAAGCGGAGAAGCCGGTGTATCTATATCTACACTCAAAAATATTGCCCTGCTCCTTGATACCTCAACCGACTACCTGCTCGGCATACATGATGAAATAGGCGAGGAATTTTATAAACAATCGGCAATAAATAAAATATATAACATGGATAAAAAATACCTTGTAAGTGTTGACAGAATACTTGACAGTATTGAGGATATAATAAATGCTTAAAATTGAATAAAAAAATCGAGCAGCCGGAACTCACGGTTGCTCAATTTTTTTATTTTAGTATCTTTCAGAATAATTATGTGCCTTGTCAAGCAGCATATCCTTGACCTTCATAAGCCGTGTGCGGCTGCTCCTGTCATTTTCCTCAAGCTTCATGGAAATGTATTTTATAGTTTCCTCATACCTCGGTATCATAACGTGCTCAAGAGAATTGACTCGCCTTCTCGTCCGCTCGATCTCCGCCGCCATTAGCTCACAGCATTTTTCAAGCTCCGCAAGACGTATCATATCCGGCAAAAGCTCCTTTATCGACATGACCGCATCATCAAGCTCAAATGACGTAAAAGCAAATCCATAAGGGAAAATATCCGATTCGTTCGGACTTTCAGTAACCGCATTAAACACAGGAACATCTACGCTCATTATATTCTTTGATTTAACTTCAATACCCGTCTGCTGCTTTGACGACATAAGTGAGGAGTCAAGTGCCTTCTTGCTCATAACGGCGCTCGCATTTATAAAATGCGCACTGCACCTTGCCAGCTCCCTCTCCACCTTATCACGCAGACGTTTGTTTTCCTGCACCTTCTCAATAAACTGCCGCATAAGCTCGTCACGCTTGTCCTTTAGCATCTTGTGACCACGCCTTGCGGTCAGCAGCTGCTTTTTTAGCTTAGTCATCTGCATTCTTGTCGGGTTTACATTCATTATTGCCATGCCATACCCACCTTACTGCTTTCCGTAATATTCGTCAAGCATATCTTCCTTTATTCTCTTAAGCTCCGTCCTCGGAAGAATATGCAGAAGCTTCCAACCGATATCAAGCGTTTCCTCAATGGAGCGGTTTGTCGTATATCCCTGAGAAACGTATTCCCTCTCGAATGCCTCGGCAAACTCGGCATATTTCTTATCTATATCCGTAAGTGCCGCTTCGCCTAAAACTATCATAAGCTCTCTTGCGTCCTTTCCCCTTGCATAAGCAGAGAAAAGCTGATTCATAGTTGCGGCGTGATCTCCCCTTGTTCTTCCCTCGCCTATACCTTTATCTTTCAAACGTGAAAGCGACGGCAGAACATCAATCGGCGGCGTTATGCCCTTTCGATACAATTCACGGCTCAGTATTATCTGTCCCTCCGTGATATATCCCGTAAGGTCGGGTATCGGGTGAGTTTTATCATCTTCGGGCATTGTCAGAATAGGTATAAGCGTGATAGAGCCACTCTTACCCTTTTGTCTGCCTGCACGTTCATAAAGTGTCGCAAGGTTAGTGTACATATATCCTGGGTAACCGCGTCTGCCCGGTACTTCCTTTCTCGCCGCCGATACCTCACGAAGTGCGTCCGCATAGTTCGTAATATCCGTCATAATGACAAGTACGTGCATACCCATGTCAAAGGCAAGATATTCAGCCGCCGTCAGAGCCATTCTCGGAGTAGCTATTCTCTCAATTGCCGGGTCGTTTGCAAGGTTTACAAACATGACCGTTCTGTCAATTGCACCCGTTTCCTTGAAGGACTGAACGAAATAGTCCGACTCCTCATATGTTATACCCATTGCGGCAAATACAACAGCAAACTGCTCGTCCTTTCCACGCACAGCCGCCTGCCTTGCGATCTGTGCGGCAAGCTGTGCATGGGGAAGTCCCGATGCCGAGAATATAGGCAGTTTTTGTCCTCGTACAAGCGTATTAAGACCGTCTATTGCCGAAATACCCGTCTGTATAAACTCCTGAGGATAGTCCCTCGCCGCCGGATTCATCGGTGTACCGTTTATATCAAGTCTTTTTTCCGGAATAATGGCAGGTCCGTCATCAATAGGATTTCCCAAACCGTCAAATACTCTCGAAAGCATATCACCCGACACGGGCAGCTCCATGGATTTTCCTATAAATCTTACCTTTGACTCGGCAAGGTTGATTCCCGCCGCCGAGTCAAAAAGCTGAACAAGTGCATTGGTTCCGTCAACCTCAAGAACCTGACAGCGGCGTATATCTCCGTTGGGAAGCTCAATTTCTCCAAGCTCGTTATAGGTTACTCCCTCAACGTCCGTTACCATCATAAGAGGACCTGCAACCTCTCTTATTGTACGATACTCTTTAGGCATCAGTCCTCACTCCTTTCAAGCACGTCCTTTATTTCTTGTTCGAGAATTGCACTAATCGAGTCAAATTCCTGCTCGACATTCTGCTCCTCCTCATATTTAAGTCTGCCTATTCTCTCTCTTACAAGCATACTTACAAGCAAATCAATATTCGCACCTTTTTCAAGTGCCTCAAGCGATTTATCATAGCATAAAAGTATCGCCCTCATCATTAGAACCTGTTTTTTAAGCGAAGTATAGGTATCAACAGGATCAAATGCATTCTGATGCAGATAGTCCTCTCGTATTGCTCTTGCAGTTTCAAGTTTAAGTCTATCCGGCGATGAAAGTGCATCCATACCTACAAGATTTACAATTTCCTGAAGCTCTGCTTCGTCCTGCAACAATGCCATAAGCCTGCCCCGCAGCTCCATAAAATCCTCGGAAGCGTTCTGCTTATACCACGCTTCAAGCTGATCGGTGTAAAGTGAATAGCTTGTAAGCCAGTTTATAGCCGGAAAATGACGTTTATATGCAAGACCGGCATCAAGTCCCCAGAATACCTTTACAATTCTCAGTGTTGCCTGAGATACCGGCTCCGATATATCACCGCCCGGAGGTGAAACCGCACCGATAACGGATAACGCACCCTCTGTATCTCCGCTTCCGTTTACTATAACACGGCCTGCTCTTTCATAGAACTGTGCAAGTCTGCTTCCGAGATATGCCGGATATCCCTCCTCGCCGGGCATTTCCTCAAGTCGTCCCGACATTTCACGCAAAGCCTCCGCCCAACGTGATGTTGAATCCGCCATAAGTGCAACGGTATATCCCATATCCCTGAAATACTCAGCTATTGTAATACCCGTATAAATAGACGCCTCACGTGCCGCAACAGGCATATCCGATGTATTCGCTATAAGCACGGTTCTTTCCATAAGGGAATTACCCGTTCTCGGATCTTTAAGTTCCGGAAATTCATTAAGAACGTCCGTCATCTCATTACCGCGCTCGCCGCAGCCTATATACACTATAATATCAGCAGCCGCCCACTTTGCAAGCTGGTGCTGAACAACCGTTTTTCCCGAACCGAACGGCCCCGGAACAGCGGCAACACCGCCCTTTGCTATCGGGAAAAGTGTATCAATGGTACGCTGACCTGTCGTAAGAAGAATATCCGGAGAAAGTTTCTTCTTATACGGTCTGCCAACACGAACAGGCCATTTCACAGCCATTTTTACATTCTCCGTCTTACCATCCTTTTCAAGCACGGCAACGGTATCGTCTATTGTAAAATCGCCCTCTTTTATATCCTTGACAGTCCCCGATACCTTATTCGGTACAAGTATTTTATGCAATACAGCATTGGTTTCTTTAACAGTACCTATAATATCTCCCGAAACAACCTTATCTCCCTTTTTCACTTTAGGTACAAAGTGCCATTTTTTATTATGGTCAAGCGATGGTACTTCTACACCCCTCGTAAGGTTATTTCCCGCAACTTTCATTATTTCATTAAGCGGTCTTTGTATTCCGTCATAAATTGCTCCGATAAGTCCCGGACCAAGCTCCACGGAAAGCGGTGCACCGGTAGATTCAACCGCCTCACCCGGACCAAGCCCCGAGGTTTCCTCATAAACCTGAATACTTGCCCTGTCCCCGTGCATTTCTATTATCTCACCGATAAGCCTGTGACTGCTTACCCTGACAACGTCAAACATATTTGCATTTCGCATTCCCTCTGCAACAACAAGAGGACCTGCAACTTTTGTAATAACTCCGCTTGTCAAATCTCACACCTCTTTATTTGAAAAGTATATCCGAGCCGACTGCCTGCTCGACAAATGATGAAAGCCTTGCACTTCCTATCCCTGTATTACCCCTTGCACCGGGAATAGGTATAACTGCCGGAACAGCCGATTCCGAATATCTTTCTATTTCCTTATGAGCCTGCTCGAAAAGTTCCTCCGTAATATATATAACAGCATATTTATCCTTTTCGGTAATTTTTTTGAATACTGCTGACGCATCTGTCGGCTCATCGCACACTATCGCATCAATTCCGACCGCCGAAAAGCCCTTTACGCTTTCCCTGTCGCCCATAACGGCAATATTCTTAACCATATATATCACGCAGCCTTTCTCTTATTTTATCGGGAGGGGTATTTGTCGTTATACCGCTTGAAATAATATAAATCGCCTGTCTTTCATATTCGCAGCCGATATAATACCCGAAAAGCGGCTCGGGACCCTCGCTTGTAAGTCTGCACATCTCCTTTGCAAGCCTCATAAGCTTATTGTCAACAAACTTTTCAAATTCTCCCGTACTCCTCGAAAAGCTTTCCATAGCCTTATCGCAGTCATAAAAACGTATCTTTTCAAGATATCTTAAAAGTACTTCACTTCCTGCCAATGCCTTGGAAATAACCTTCGGCTTGTCAAAGCCATCACATTCGCATAATGCATTGTCAAGATATTCCGTTGTCGGCTTGAACCTTGCATCCCTGAGTGCCGTTTTTATATTGGCATAGAATACAAATGTATTGAAATATTCCGCAAGAAACTCAGATTTTGAATTTTTCCCCTCAGATATCATAATTTCAAGAGCCGCCCTGTCAATAACCGCATCACTCAGTCTTGAATTCGCAGTTTTTGCAAGAAGGTCATACGCTTTTGCAACAGATTCCGAAAGCCCATCGGGAAGAGTATCGAATTTCTTATTTTCTATAGCCGATTTAATTTCATCCGGCTTTATCCTGCACGGGAAAATAAGAAGCTCTTGGAACTCCTTCTGATACATTATACCTTTAAGTATCGTTTTTATATTATGGATATCATTTTTAAGCAAGAAAGGTTCAAATACCGAAAAATCCGGAGCAATACTTTCAATATACTTCCACATCTGCTCTGTATTGCTTTCAACAATTTCCGATACCGTTTCTCCCTCACCGTAGCCCTTATCCTTAAGGAACCTTACAAGCTCATTTTCGCTTTTCAGGTTTAACATCTGCTCAAGCTCGGCATTTGTAAAAAGCCTTTTTTCCCTTGCACGAACCGAGCCTATAGAAAATTCATACGACAGCTTCATATAAATTCCCCCTAATCCCTGAAAAGCTCTTTGCTTATCATATCCTCAATTTCCTCACGTCTGTCGGCAAGAACGGCAGAAAAAGTCATATTTTCCTCTATATCTCCGTTTTTGAGAATAAAACCTCCGTCAATTCCGTCATCGGGAGTCTGAGATATTTCAATACCATTCTTTCCCCTGCCGAGGGTCTTTGCAAAATCCTTCGGAAGCCTTCTCAGGTCACGGGAATTAAAATATACAGTACCGTTTATTTCCCCGAGAGAGGAGGCAAGCCCCGAAACAAGCTCAAAATATTCATCGTCCTTAAGACTGAGCATACATTCATATATATGCCTGAAAGCCTTTTCGATAAGCTCACGCTTTGTTTTGAGCAAGGAATTTCTTCTTTCAAGCTCAGCACGGCTTTTATATGCCTTGAGAAGCTTTTCGGACTGAAGCTGTACCTTATGCTCACCGCTGTGACGTATTTCCTCCGCCTGCTTTTCGGCATTCTCTATCGCTTCATTATATGCCCTATCCGCATCCTCAGTTATTGCGGCAATTCTCTCTTCGCTTTCTTTCTTTATACTTGACAGTATTTTCTCACCGCTGCTCATTCATTTCCCACCTTTACAGTAAGTTTTTATCCTATTCTTACATATTTATTCCGGGAATGGAAATTACCATAAGAAGAGAAACGATAAATGCAAGAAGTGCATAAATCTCAACGAGCGTTACGGAAACCATTGCTTTTGAGAAGTTACTTCCGTCCTTTGCACACATTGAAATACCCGAAACAGCAGCCTTGCCCTGTGCAATACCCGAAATAAGACCGCCTATGCCTATTGCAAGAGAAGCTGCTACGTATGAAAGACCCTGCAGTAATGTAGGCTCTGTTCCGCCGAGGATACCGCACCTTATCATTATAATAAATCCTACGATAAAGCCGTAAAGACCCTGAGTACCGGGAAGAAGTGTAAGCACGAGCATTTTACCGAACATTGAGGAATCCTCCGAAAGAACTCCCATTGATGCCTGTGCCGCACCACCTACACCCTTTGCAGAACCTATTCCTGCAAGGACTGTTGCAATTGTAGCCGCCAAAATAGCAAAAAGTACACCGTTCATAATATTTACCTCCGAAATAATTAATTTTATTCTTTACTGTTCTTGATTTTGAAATTTTTACTGTTCAGTGAAAACGGCTTGAATTGTACACCGCCGCCCTCATAGAATTTACTGAACATTTCCACATACTGCAAACGCATGGTATGCACATAAGAGCCGAGTGCGTTAAGACCGATTGTAATAGCATGACCCACAAGGAAAATTACAATCATAAAGACTATTCCGAATACGCTTGTTCCCATAAGTGTGGAAAGCATATTGAACACTTGAGCCATAACACCCGTTGTAAGTCCGAGTGCAAGGAGTCTTGAATAGCTGAGAAGGTCACTTATATATCCCGTTATATCATACAACGAAGCAACTCCTCCGATTAACTTTCCAAAAAATCCCTTTTTCTCTCTGCCCTGTGTCAGAACAAGACCCAAAGCCGAAGCTATTGCTATTCCCGCACCGATATAAATATATATCTCTCCGAGCACCATACCTGCCGCGAGCACTGCAAAGCCTATCAGCATCAGCATCCAGAAGCCGGTATCAAAAAATGCTTCCTTATATTTTTTATGCTTCATACAGACATAGAACTTACATCCCATTCCGACAAGTATATGGACAAGTCCCAACGCTATAGACAAAATCATTATCATCAGTGCATCCTTCTGCGTATCAAGAATGGGATAAGGCAGAAGCTGCTGCATTGTGATCTCATTGCCTGTTATAAGCTTATATACTACCGCCGGAGCATCCCCGAAAATACTTCCGAAAACAAGTCCCCAGAAAACGGTAAAGTAACCGCAATTACGGAATAATTTTAAATTATTCCTCATATTTCTGTCGGGCTTGAATACTTTTATTGCAACAGTTGTTGCTATAATAAGCAAAAGTCCGTATCCTGCATCGGAAAACATCATTCCGAAAAAGAAATAGAAGAAAAACGCAAGCAGCGGGGTGGGGTCCATATCCTCATGTGAGGGCGGAGAGTACATTGTAACTATACTTTCAGCCGGCTCTGCAAAGCTGTTGTTTTTCAGCTTTACGGGAGCGTTTTCGTCCGCCTCGCCGAATTCAACAATACAGCTGTCCGAAACCCTCTCGCATATTTCCTCAAGCTTTTGACAGTCCTCCTCGGGAACATATCCGTAAAGTATAAAAATATGCTTTGTCTGGTCAAGAGTTGATATAACCCTGTATTTTTCCGCCCTCATGGAGAAATAATCCTGAGTATTCAGAATATCCTCCCTGTACGTCACATATTTTTTAATTTCCTCCTGCGTGGCTGCCGCCTTACTTTCAAGCTCCTTATCCTTTTCCCTGAGCCTGCGTGATTTCTCCGCCGGCGTCCGTGACGTCGGATTAAGAGGCTGCGAGAAGCCCATTGTACGAAGTGCATCCTCTGCCCTTTCCTTCTGACTCTTCGGCGTATATATCACCGCACAGGTCAGATTTGCCGAGGAATAGAACAATTCATATTCAAATATAAGCTCCGGATCCTCAGAGGCAAGCGTTTCACCAAGTGTTCTGTCGTCAAACATTTTCGGAAATGTTCCGATAAATACGGCAGTCGAGGCAGTGTCTGAGGTATTCATCGGAATATCAAGGTTTTTCCAGGCTTCAAGCTGTGAAAGCTGAGTTTTCACTCTCACCCTTTCGGCGGCAACATCGGAAATCTGCTTATCAAGCTCACATATCTTTGTACATATTCCGATAACCTTTGCCGAAGCAGAGGCTATCTTGCCTATATATTCAGGCTCAATTTCCTTTCTGCCCTTAAATGATGCAAGCAGTCCTTTTTTCTCAGGCGATACCTTATCAAGAATCTTCAGTGCCTGAGCCGTAAGCGCTTCATTCTTTTCAAACTGCTGAAGCTGTGCAGAGGTGTCGGTACGTTCAAAGCCCTCCTCCGCATCGTCATTATATCGGATATGAACAAGCGAACTGTCCTGCAAATGCTCCAAAAGACGTTTCCTATCTTTTTTCAGAGCAATAATGCTTACGGTTTTCATTTTTAGCTTTGCCAAATTTTCATCACCACACTTTTCCGTTTGTCACGGTTAATGTCTTACAAGAGATCTCATAACCAATTCAGTGACTTTGTCAAGATTTTTTTCTGCCGTCCTTGAAAGACCCGCACATTCTTCATCAATATGCTTTCTTTCCTTTTCCAACCTTTGCCCGGTGCTTGTATTTATCGACTGTCTGTCGTCCTCAAGCATTTTTTCAACCTGTTTTCGTGCATCGGAGATAAGTCTTGCAGAATCCGTCTTTGCCTTTTGCTTCTTTTCCTCAGCCTGCTTTGCCGCCTGAAGTTCTTTGCTTTTACATTCCTCTTCAGCCTCCAGAACAGCTTTTATAAACTCACTTGCCATATCATCCCTCCTTCCGAAAAATGCAAACACAAATAAGTCTATATTACTTCCTCGGAATTTTATTTTTGCCCAACGCATTTTCAATTTATGCATATTGCAATAAAAAATCCGAGTTAATTATAACATATAACAATATAAAATGCAAGTTAAATAAAGTTTTCCTGCAAAAAATTCAATTCTTTAAAGAGTTGAATTTTTTCGCAGTTTTCGACCGAAAACTATTCCGTACCCTCCAATATACGCAAAGCATTTTTAAAAGCAATTTTTTCCTTTTCCTCCGCTGTAAGGTTCAGCTTCATGAAGTCGTCAACTATCTCTTTCGGCTTCCACAGCGGAAAATCCGTACCGAATACAACACGCTCCGCGCCATAGGCTTTTATATACCTTTCTATGCTTTCCGGAGGTATCACATTAAAGCAGCTTGACATATCAACAAAGCAGTCCGTATCAACAAGATATTTCAGTGCATCATCAAACACCGACCAGCCGCCGAGATGTGCGGCTATAACCTGTAAACGCGGGAATTTATCAAGCACAATTCTCAGTCTGCGCGGGTGTGAATAATCATATCTCGGGTCGCCGCAGTGAACAAGCACGGGAAGTCTCCCCTGTAAATAATCATAAATCGGAAAAAGCCTAGGATCATCTATCGCAAAGCCCTGTATATCGGGGTGGAACTTTATTCCCTTAAGACCCGATTTACGGATAAACTCTATCTCCTCAACAGGATTTTCCGTCAGGATATGCATTGCACCGAAACCGTAAAACTCACTATGCTCCCTTACCTCCTCAACAATAAATTCATTTATTGAATGTGTCTGCTCCGCCTTTACAACAACAGGCAACAGAACAAATTTTGATACGCCTGCTTTTTTCCCCTCCTCAAGCAGTGTCGCGGATGTACCCGTAAGTTCTGTTTCGAGCTGATAGAAACCGCAGGTGCTGTCTGTTGCCTTTTGTGCGATTTTTTCCGGGTATACATGAGTATGAAAATCAATAATATCCATTTTATTCCTTCTTCCTCATTTTATGGCAGACCGTTTATCCCAATTCATAATCACCGACCGCCATAATAGATATTATACACTATACTTTCATAAACTTCAAACATAATTATACTTTTATTTACAGCCATTTATAGTGTTTTGCCTATTTTTTAATGAGGATTTGCGGCGATTGAATAATTATTTACATTTTGTTCATCAATCTGTCGAAAAACACAGGCAGTCGGATAAACTAATATGACCTTTTGAATAGTTCGGAGCAAAACATATTTTCAAAAATAATTCCGGGAAATTTAACATTTCTCATCATAGGGCAATATCGGGAAATCCCCTGAATCCGTCACTTTGTAATATTTATTATTTTTCATATCCACCTTTATAACGGGAATAACTCCGCTGTCAAGAACGCTTCCGTCTATGTAATAATGACTCTCACCATCAAAATAAATATCATGAAATCTCTCATCCCCTGCCAGATTGAATGTACCTACATGACCGGCAACTATCTTTAAATCACCGAAAAATTTACCTGTCTGAGCCGGAAATTTCTCCGTATATATATAATCATCTGTCCATTCCCACAATTCTCCCAATTCCTCATCAATCCCGGCATGAACGAATATTGTATTCCCTTCCGAATAATATCTTGGCAGATTCTCCATCCATATCAGATATTTTTCATCTTTTTCATTATCTTCGTTATCATAATCATGTCTGCCCGCCTGTATCGGCCACATTCCGTCAAGTGCCATTTCCTCATGGTTTCCCAGCAGTGCAATTACCTTATGGCTTCGGTACTTTTGCTGAAGCCTCATGATTTCGTCAAGCACTCCGAAACTGTCGGGACCGTGTATATAGTCACCCAACAACACAAGCTTATTATCGCCTGACAGATCAACAAGTGACAGCGAATCCTCGAAGGCATCAAGACATCCGTGTATATCGCTCATTGCGTATATATAAGCCATATTCATTCTCCCTTACAATTGTTTTTGTATATTATACAACATCAATAAAAAAAGGACAATACCATGCGGACAGAAAGGTTTTACATTCGGATTGTCAATGATTTCCTCCGCTTTTTCCCATTTTTACAGGAATTATTATGACAACAGCTATTGACAAATATGTCGAAATGATATATACTAAATCATACCAAATATATAGGTAATGTGATGTGCTTTCTTTCGACAAGTGATTAAATCGGTACGTTGATTCTGTATCGGTTTGTTTTATGTTGCGAAAACGGGGCTGTCAGAACTTTTATTTTTACGTTATAAAACTGATTAAAGGAGAAAAGTAAGATGGAAAACAACAGATTTGAGCTTAACAAAAATCTTGCACAGATGCTCAAGGGCGGAGTTATAATGGACGTTACTACCCCCGAGCAGGCAAAAATTGCTGAGGCGGCAGGTGCCTGTGCCGTTATGGCTCTCGAGCGTATCCCGGCAGATATCCGTGCGGCAGGAGGAGTTTCAAGAATGAGCGACCCCAAGATGATCAAGGGAATACAGAATGCGGTTTCTATCCCTGTTATGGCAAAATGCCGTATCGGTCATTTTGCAGAGGCTCAGATCCTTCAGGCTATCGAAATTGACTATATAGACGAAAGCGAAGTGCTCTCACCTGCTGACGATAAATATCATATTGACAAGACAAAGTTTGATGTACCATTCGTATGCGGTGCAAAGGATCTCGGCGAGGCTCTCAGAAGAATTAACGAGGGCGCATCAATGATCCGTACAAAGGGTGAGCCCGGCACGGGTGATGTTGTTCAGGCTGTACGTCATATGCGTATGATGCAGTCAGAAATACGCAGAATAGGCTCTATGACCGAGGATGAGCTTTTTGACGCTGCAAAGCAGCTTCAGGTTCCCTATGAGCTTGTACTCTATGTGCATGAGAACAAGAAGCTCCCTGTTGTAAACTTTGCAGCAGGCGGAGTTGCAACTCCGGCAGATGCCGCTCTTATGATGCAGCTCGGTGCAGAGGGTGTATTCGTAGGTTCGGGTATCTTCAAATCCGGCAACCCCGAAAAACGTGCCGCTGCAATCGTAAAGGCTGTAACAAACTTTACGGATGCTAAAATGCTTGCAGAACTTTCCGAGGATCTCGGCGAAGCTATGGTAGGAATTAACGAGCAGGAAATTCAGCTCCTTATGGCAGAAAGAGGAAAATAATATATGCGTATTGCTGTACTTGCATTGCAGGGAGCATTTATTGAGCATGAGCAGATACTTGCAAGGCTTGGTATACCGTCATTCGAGATACGTCAAAAAAGGGATCTCGAAAACGACTTTGACGGTCTTATTATACCGGGCGGTGAAAGCACCGTACAGGGCAAGCTTATGAGGGAGCTTGATTTGTATGAGCCCGTAAAAGCGGCTGTAGAAAACGGTCTGCCTGTGTTCGGAACGTGTGCCGGTCTGCTGCTTCTTGCAAAGAAAATCAAAAATGATGACCGTGTTCATTTTGCAACAATGGATATTACTGCTGTTCGTAATGCATACGGCAGACAGCTTGGCAGCTTCTATACGGAAGCGGAATTCGGTGATATGGGAAAAATCCCCATGACCTTTATCCGTGCACCGTATATCAAGTCCGTTTCCGGCAGTGCCGAAGCACTTGCAAGCGTTGACGGACATATCGTTGCCGCACGTCAGGGCAATCAGCTTGTTACTGCTTTTCATCCGGAGCTTAATGATGATTTACGTGTACACGAGTATTTTGCAAATATGGTAAGCTCAGCCGTTTAAAAATAAAAATAATTCTAAAAAAGGCACGCCTATGGGGATTTCCGCAGGCGTGCTTTTATTTTATTACTTAAACGCAGGAGGTTCAACCTTTGTCTGAGAAAACGGATTTCCCGATGGTGACGGCTCGGACATACTGAAATACATTTTTGCTGCCTTTGTCGTTCCAAAATCACGGTTTGAACCTGTAGACTGTACCTTATTGAAAGCTTCCCTGAACATAGCATTATGTGCCTCCTCACGGTTCAGAAGAAAATCAATGGTTTCTCTTACCTTTTTATCTTCTATCTGTCTGTAAAGATATTCATAAACGACCTTTGCCCTCTGTTCCGAAGCAATGTTTGATAGCAGATCCGCACACAGATCTCCCGTAACCGATACATAATCTCCTGTCCATGAATAACCTGACGCATTGATAAGACCGGGATTAAGTCCCAGTAAAACATGAGTCTGTATTTCCCCGTATGGTACAGTCTGAGCATCAACATCATGACCATTGAGGAGATTTATTGTCTGTGCAACCATTTCCATATGCCCCAGTTCCTCTGCGGCAATGTCAAGAAACAAATCCTTTATTTCCTGATCCTTAATTCTGAAGCTTTGTGACATATATTGCATAGCGGCTTTTAATTCACCGTTAGCCCCACCGAGCTGCTCTTGAAGAAGTGCCGCATATTGCGGATTCGGTTTTTCAACCGCCACGGGGTGAAATAACATTTTTTCATGCCTGAACATATATAATAACCTCTCTTTCAGAGATATTATTATCATTATCCTTTATGAATATTCAATCAGAAATTTTATACTATACTATTTCAAAATTATAAAAGCTTTTGTAGTAAAAATGCAAATTACCCTCTGCTGCCTAAAATGCAGAGGGTAATTATTATAAACCGTGCTAAAAGGGATTCGAACCCCCGACCTTTCGCTTAGGAGGCGAACGCTCTATCCTGCTGAGCTATTAGCACTTATAAGTTTTTCGGAGCATAATCTCCGAAAAACAGGTACTTCTATATTTTAACTCTTTTAATTTCGTTTGTCAAGTATTTTACATATTTATTGAATATTCATCAACCAGATGCCATAATGCCTCCTCGACTATTGCCTTTACAAGAATACCGTCAGGGGTGTACTCCTCACTTTGTAATGACCCCGCCTTTCTGAGAACCGATACAACGGATGCCTTATCAAACGGCAGCATCAGCGTATAAGCCCTTAGTTTTACGGGTAAATTCTCCTCGATCTTTCTCAGAAGCTCATCAATGCCCGCACCGTTTTTGGCACAAATACGCACCGAGTCCTTATCACCCGGAAGATCCAAGGGATTGCCGACAAGGTCACATTTATTAAACACCTTAATAACAGGTCTGCCCTCACATCCAAGATCACGCAGAAGTGAATTTGTAACCTTTAGATGAAGCTTATATTCCTCACTTGATGCATCACATACATTAAGTATGATATCCGCAAGTGCGGCTTCCTCCAAAGTTGACTTGAATGCCTCAATCAAATGATGAGGAAGTCTGCGTACAAGACCTACCGTATCTATCATCATTACCGACACACCATTCGGAAGCTTCAATGCACGGGAGGTCGGGTCAAGTGTCGCAAACAGCTTATTTTCCGAAAGAACCCCTGCCTGTGTCAGTGTATTCATAAGTGTGGATTTTCCCGCATTAGTATAGCCGACGATTGCAACGGTTATAATTCCGTCCTTTTTTCTGCGTGAGCGAAGCTGCTCGCGCCGGTTTGTTATATGCTCAAGCTCATCCTTCAAAGACTCTATCCTGCGGCGGATATGCCTTCTATCTGTTTCAAGCTTTGTTTCGCCGGGACCTCTTGTTCCGACACCGCCGCCGAGTCTTGACATTTCCCTACCCTTGCCCGACAGACGGGGCATAAGATATTTAAGCTGGGCAAGCTCCACCTGCAGCTTACCCTCGTTGCTCCTTGCACGGATTGCAAATATATCAAGTATAAGCATTGTGCGGTCAATCGTTCTTATATCGGTTTCCTGCTCTATATTTCTTATCTGCGTCGGCGTAAGCTCTGTATCAAATACAATGAAATCAATATCATTGTCCGTGCAAAATTCTTTTATTTCCTCAAGTCTGCCCGAGCCTATACAGGTTGCCCCGTCCGGCTTGTCACGCTTCTGCATTACTACTGCAACAGGTTCCGCACCGGCACTCTCCACAAGCTCCCTCAGTTCTTCAATGGAGCACTCGGCATCATATTCTCCTGTATCTATACCGACAAGCAATGCTCTTTGTATTTTTTGTTTGTTTTCATAAAATTCCATATCTTCCCTACCCTTTATTCCTTAAATAATCCTGACACCACAAAACCCACTACATAGCATAATATCATAAATTGTTTTAAGCCGCAATACTTTTATATAAACTAAATCTGTGATGATGTATAATAAAACTTGACACAATCCGGGCAAGAAAAGTATATGTTAGAAAAAGAAAAAGGAGTGTGTCAAAATGAGTACAGGAAAACAGTATGATAAAGAATTCAAAATGCAGTATATAAAGCCGGCAAAAGAAATCGGAAACAATGGTGCTGTTAAGGATTACTAATTCCTAAGGGAACATCAAAAACATGGATGCATATAGCAAGAATAGGGAAAATGGCACAGGTACCGTAATTGGTACTGCATTTCCCCAATATTTGCCTGTTTTGACCTTGTTTCTACTGACGCACCTCATATGAGGCGCAGCCACAAATAACGCGTTAAGAACGTTCTATTTATACTCTAAGTATGTTCTGTTCCCTCTTGACTGTCTCAGTCGTGCCCGCACAATATGAACGACAATACAGGTAATAGGTATTTCTATCTGTCCCTTCACCATATCGGACAATTCATTGTTGTTATGTATAACAACATCGAATATGTACCTACTAAATGGTTAATGTTATTGTCTGTCTTTTGTTTGTCGATATTCGTTCCATTGTCTCCATAGCAATTTGCATTGTACTTTTTGTACTTTTTTATTTCAAATTTACAACTCCTTCTTGATTTTTTTACTGCCTTATGATACAACCGGAATGTGCACAGAAGGCGGTAACTGAGTCGTGCAGTATCTTTTGTTGCTTGTAGCAGTGTTTTTTCCAAAAGTGGACTGCTACAAGCGTTTTTCATGTTTGACCGTTTTGCTCAAGGCAAGTATTTTTTGTCTCCGGTGGATATGTACTTTATCAAAGTTTTTATCTTTTTACTCTTGAGACCATAGACCTCGAGCCACTCGATAATTCTTAATAATTCCTTTGATATCATTGTATCATTCTTTTCTTTATAGGAATTATTACCGCCTTCGTGCATTTTTCATCACCTCCCGATGGTAAAATTATAAATCTATCGGACACAAATATCCACGCACCTCATGCGAGGTGAGACATAGGGGGCTGTCGCACAAGCGTAAAAAAACGCAGAGCGTCAGCCCTTACATTTTTGCATAAAAGAAAATAAATATATAAAATGAATGTAAATGGAATTGTCAATATTACTTGACACAATTTGAACGAACAATTTCAGTCAACTAATGAAGCATTGTCGTAAGAAAGGCTTCTTTGGGCAGCGGGCGGCAATCCGCCATTGGCGGTACATATTCTTCTGTCAACCCAATAGCTCATGTAATAGCGCCATATCTTTGTTTTCAGCTCTGTCAAAGTGTAGCTCTCTGATTTGTCATTACGACTATAAAACAGTTCTTCCTTCATTCCTGCCCACATACTTTCGCATCGGGCATTATCGTGACATCTGCCCCCTGCACTTCATACTTTGAATTACTCCATACTTTTTTTGCTGTACGATATTCTGTACTTGTGCACTGACTTCCTCTGTCAGAGTGAATGATACATCCATTGATATCCGGGTACGCTTTCTTTGCATTTTCAAGAGTATCGCAACAAAGCGAAGCTCTCATGTTATCCTCGATAGCAAGAGCAAGCGGCATCAGATCAAAACAGTCAAATATAGCTGAAACATAAACCTTTCTATCGCTGCCTTTTACCTCGCTGATATCCGTTACCGCCTTCTCAATGGGCTTTTCAGCACTAAAATCACGCTTCAGAAGATCGTCTGATTTGCGTGCTTCACGGTCGGCTTTAGTGATACCGTCAGGTCTTCTGCGAGCCTTGTGGATAAGTCCTATCTCTTCCATAATCATGCGGACTGTACCCTCACAAGGAATATCCATACTAATATATCCTGCTTCTTTCTTCTGCATCAATGCCATAATACATTCTTTCCCTGCCGTAGCAGTCATTACACTCATCTTAGCTGTGTATTTTTAGCATTTCATCAACAAGCAGCTTGTATTTCCAAGGATTATCTTTGCGGTCAATATAATCGTAAAATGCTTGTCTGCTGACCCCCATTGCCCGGAAATAAAAGCTGATATTTCCTTTATTACTGCCGTCATCCGTCTTCATTGCAATGAACTTTAATCGTTCTGTTTTCCCGACTTTCGACGGCTCGTAGCGAAAAAAGCGGATGCTTCTTACAGAAATTCGTTAAGCTTTTCAAGTTCACGGTTTTTCCTTTCAAGCTCCTTTATACGCTTATTTGCAACTTGCAGTCGCTGAGCAATATTCACAGATTTTTCCGGTGTGCGTGTTCCCCAACCTGTGTCTATTTCTCCGGCTTTGGCTTTATGAACCCATGTTCCTAATGTCCCTTTGGGTATCACTAATTCCTTTGCAGTTGCTGCATTTCCTATCTCTTTAGATAACATTACCGCCTGCTTTTTGAACTCTTCATCGTATTGTTTTCCTGTTCCCGTTTTTGACACACTCCTTCATCTCTTTCTAATTATACTTCTGTTGTTTGGATTGTGTCGAGTTTTATTATACACCATCACTTTTTATCCGTTTTACTGTTTTTATACAGACAAACCTGCTTTGATTTTAAATTCCTCAATCGGCATTTTAGCCTGCTCCGCCGCAAGCTCGAGCTTTATAATACCGCTCTTTACGAGGTCGGCAAGTGCAGCAAGTCTGCCTTCTAATCTGCCTTCCGCTCTGCCTTTTGCTTCGCCTTCCGCTCTGCCTTCCGCTCTGCCTTCTGCTCTGCCTTTTGCTTCGCCTTCCTGCAGGATTTTGTCATAGATCTCACACATAGTAATACCTCCCTCAGATTCGCCAATTAACGCATTATAGTCATCCCTGAATCGATTATCACCCGAAAAAACACTTATCATATCAATAACCTCTTCGGGGTATTCCAAAACCCGGCTGCTCGGATGATAGTCGGTTCCGTTGTTCAATGCACTGAAAAATTCGGCAATCACCTTGAAATCAGATTTGAATAAGTCAATCTGTTTCTCCGTCATATCTTTAACGGAATAGAAATTCATTCTGTAGTTGTTCACATACGGTAAAAGCACCGGAGGAACATCAATACATGACAGCAGATTTTTTCCGTAATTCCAGTCATCCTTACCGAAATAAAGAACCAAAGTAACAACCGGATAGCATTTTTTCAGCTTGTTGTTTTTCTTCAGCGTGTATTGTTCACGATAAACGGCACTGTCATAATTCATAATCCTTATCGGCATCAGTTCATCGGGAGCGACCTGATTTTCTATTCCTATGAATGCAATATTTATATTTGTATTCAT
>CANPXK010000029.1 GCA_947585965.1 uncultured Clostridia bacterium | reverse complement strand
CAGTACTAATCGGTCGAGGGCTTGACCATATATCTTTGTTCTCTTTCGCTTCGTTTTATTTGGTTTTCAGGGTGTGAGCCCTTTTACATAAACCTGTCTTAAAAGGACAGGTTTTTTGTTATATGCGGATAATCTGACCCCTATAAGATACATAAATGTTTTTTCTCCCTATTGGTATTTTACTTTTACGGATCCTGACGGAAATTCGATAGAAATAACAGGCGGATATGATGAGAAATATGAAGATACAGAAAATTAATGTAAATAATGTGAGGTATGAGGGAAAAGTGTCGTGGTGGTTTTACTTGATAATTATAGTTGTAGCTGCGGTACTTCTGCCTATTATAATATTCAGTGCTTTTGTTGATACAAATACTTTTGCACTCGTTGTCTGTTTGTTGGTATTTACGGCAGTCGAATTATTTTGTATTCCTATGATATTTAATAATTATGTTGAACTGAATAATCAAGAGTTGATTATCGTATTAGGATTCATAAAAAAGGTAATCCCATACAGTGATATAAACGAAATTTCAGTTACTAATGATTCCTCCGCTGCTCTTGCCGCTTCACTTGACAGAATTAAAATAAGATTCAGAAACAAATTTGATATTATGGTATCTGTTGAGAATAAAGAAGATTTTTTGAATAAAATGAAAAAATATATTCCGAATACCGTTGTGTAGACTTAATGAAATAATATAAATTCAGCATATCGTTTACAGAATATTTAAGATTGACATATATAAACAGTGCATGATATAATTTCCTTGTTGCCGGGATAAAAATCTTGTAGGAAAGGAGAATTTTTTTGAAGAATATAAATATTAAAGCTATTGCAGTTTTGCGGGAGGAGCTTACGGTTTAACTCTCGCAGATCCTCCCATAGGTTGATATAATACAACTCAGGAGGATTTCTCAATGAACAGAGAAAATAAAAAAAGAAAATTTGAAAACGGATATTATAAAAATCATTCCTGCAATGAAAGTTTTATCTGTAAATTCTGCGGTAGACTCAATACTCCCGAAAATGCAGGTACTGAACACAGAAACCATTGCTTTAACTGTCTTGTCAGTCTGCACGTTGATGACGAGCCGGGTGACAGAGAATCTGATTGTGGAGGTTTGATGGAGCCTATCGGTATATGGGTGAGAAAAGGTGGAGAATGGGCGATCATACATCGCTGCAAACGCTGCGGAAAGCTTACATCAAACAGAATTGCAGCCAACGATAATCCCATGAAGCTTATGTCTATTGCATTGAAACCTTTGTGTGAACCGCCATTCCCTATTGAAAGGATAGAGGAGCTTACACAGCTAATGGACGGCGATGCCGGAATGAATAAATAATAAAATAAAAGTACGGCGGTCACTGCGGAATTAACCGACAGTGACCGCTGTTTCTATTGAATTTTTATTTATGTTTTGATATAATTTAGTTGTAAAAGATACATTGGTAATTTTTGCGAGGTGAAAAAAATGGATTCTCCGCTTGCCGACCGCCTGCGTCCGCAAAGTCTTGATGATATAGTGGGTCAGCACCACCTGCTTGACGAGGGCAGACCGCTGAGAAATATAATAGAATCGGGCAATATACCCAATATGGTGTTTTACGGTCCTTCGGGCGTGGGAAAAACGACGCTTGCTTCATTTATAGCCAAAAGGACTAACCGCACGTTGAGAAAGCTTAACGGAACTACTGCATCAACATCGGATATAAAAAATATTTTTGAGGAGCTTAACGGCTTTGACGGAATAAACGGAATACTTCTCTACCTTGACGAAATACAGTATTTCAATAAAAAACAGCAGCAGACACTTCTTGAATATATAGAAAACGGAAGTATAACACTGATTGCTTCGACAACGGAAAATCCGTATTTTTATGTCTATGGAGCAATACTCAGCCGTTCAACTGTGTTTGAGTTTAAACCTGTGGAAAAGGACGATGTTATCCCCGCAATAAAGCGTGCTTATAATTATCTTGAAAAGGATTATAATATACATATTGATGTTTCTGATGAAGCAATAAACCATGTAGCATATGCCTGCGGCGGAGATGTGCGAAAGGCGATAAATGCGGTTGAGCTTTCCGTAATTTCATCAAAGCAGAGTAAGGATAAAATTACGGTAACGCTTGATACAGTATCTCAGCTTACACAAAAAAGTGCCGTTCGTTATGACAGAGAGGGAGATGAGCATTACGACCTTTTATCAGCATTTCAGAAATCAATGCGCGGCTCCGACCCTGATGCCGCTGTACTCTATCTTGCAAGAATACTTGCGGCGAACGATCTCCCGTCAGCGTGCAGGAGACTTATGGTTTGTGCCTGTGAGGATGTAGGTCTTGCAAATCCTCAGATTATACCGATAGTCAAGGCGGCTGTCGATGCGGCAATGATGGTAGGACTTCCCGAGGCAAGGATACCCCTTGCGGATGCGGTTATACTTGTGGCACAGTCGCCGAAGTCCAACTCCGCATATATGGCAGTAGCAAAGGCGGAAGAGGATATAAAGGCAGGCAAGGCATACGGTTTTCCGAGATGTCTGCAAAATAAGCATTATGACGGAGAGGACGCGGATGTCAAGGGGCAATTCTACAAATATCCGCATGATTTTCCAAACCATTGGACACCGCAGCAATATCTTCCCGATGGAGTTAAAGATGCCGTATATTATGTCCCCGGGAACAATAAGAATGAGCAGGCGTATAAGACATATTGGGAAAATATAAAAGGCAAGAAAAATATATAGATTTTCGAGGTAGATTTAACATATGAACAAAGAGCGAAAGAAAGTTATTGAGAACAATGAAATTTCCGAAATAATTACTGTTCGCTTGGGAAAATTCGAGCAAAAGGTACTTGTAGAGGGTAAAAACTCAGGACTTCCTGTTATTATAACTCTCCACGGCGGTCCGGGCAGCCCGATACCGTTCGGGGTTGGCTGCCGTGGGTTATTTCCGGAAATAACAGATAAGTGTATACTCGTATCGTGGGATCAATATGGCTGCGGAATTAACAACGCAAAGCTGCCGGAGGACATATCAATAAATGATTTCGTTGATATGACATCGGATCTTATAGATGCAATGAGAAAGAAATTCCCCGCAAACAGGGTATATCTTTTCGGTATGTCGTGGGGTTCGGTTCTTGCCGCAAAGGCGGCAGTCAAAAAGGCATATTCATTAAACGGTGTAATTGTATACGGGCAGGTGCTGTACAGACTTCTGCGGTCTGACGATACAAAGCTTGCGATATTGGAATCCAAAGCCCCGAAAAGAGTAAAAAATGAAGTTGAGTCAGCATTTGAAAAGGACGAATTTCCCATTGATTTTGCAATGAAAATGGTCAGATATATAGCAAAATATACAAACGGCTACCGCAATCCGAATGAGCCGAAAAGTCCCACGGGCAAAATTGTAAGAGGATTATTATCAAGTCCGGATTATAAGCTTCATGATTTTATAGCGGCACTGAAGAACGGTTATGGAGATAATCACAGTATAGTAAATGAGCTTGCAGAGGTAGATTTGCGTGATGATATCAAAAATATCACCATACCGTATAAAATTTTTCAGGGGGAAAGCGATATAGTTACAAGTACTTATATGATAAAGGGGTTAATTGAAAGCTGTAATAATCCTATGGTATCGTGTACGGTAATAAGAGATGCCGCACATATTCCCGGGATGAATGGTATGAATGCCATAATGAAAGAAATAGATCTGATTTCACAGAACAGGTTTTGAATAATTATAGTATATCGGTTAAAAAAGAAAAACTGAGGTAAGAAATGAAAATAGGAAATGTAGAAATAAACGGTTTTGCGGCACTTGCACCGATGGCGGGAGTTGCGGACAGAGCCTTCCGTGAGCTGTGCGTGGATTTCGGAGCGGCTTATGTTGTCGGGGAAATGGTAAGTGCAAAGGGGATAAAGTATAACAGTGAAAAATCACAAGAGCTGCTTGAACTGTCAGAAAGGGAAAGACCGGCAGCGGTTCAGCTTTTCGGATATGAGCCGGAGGTTATGGCTGATGCGGCGAGGTTTTCAATGAAATATAAGCCTGATATTATAGATATAAATATGGGCTGTCCGGCGCCGAAGATAGTCGGTAATTTTTCGGGTTCGGCACTTATGAAGAATCCCGGACTTTGCGGAGAAATAGTAGAGGCTGTTGCCAAGGCTGTGCCCGTACCCGTTACGGTGAAAATTCGTAAGGGCTGGGATAAAAACAGCGTAAACGCAGTTGAGGTCGCTAAAATCTGCGAGCAGGCGGGAGCTTCAGCCGTGACCGTACATGGAAGAACAAGAGAACAGCAGTATATGCCGTATGCCGACTGGGATATAATACGTCAGGTAAAAAAAGCGGTAAATATACCCGTTATCGGAAACGGTGATATCAATACGGCGGAGGATGCCGCAAGAATGTATGAGCAGACGGACTGTGACCTTGTTATGATTGGCAGGGGTGCGCTGGGAAATCCGTGGATATTCATGGAGATTAACAATCTTTTAGGTTACGACAGACCGTCTTTGCCTATCTCAAATGCGGAGAGAATAACCGTGCTTTTGAGGCATATAAAAAAACTGTGTGAATATAAGGGCGAATATATTGGTATGCGGGAGGCAAGAAAGCACGCGGCGTGGTATTTTAAAGGTGTACGTGGTGCGGCGGCTCTGAGAAAAAAAGCGGGTGAGCTTGAAAAGTATGATGATTTGATTGAGCTTTGTAAATGTATTGATATGTAAAGCCTGATATTCCGGTTTTACAGTAATATAAAATAAAAGTATACTTCGCGTCCTGTTATATCTGCAGGGCGTGAAATTTTTTACAAAATATGCCTTGACAGAAATTTAATTTATGAAATTATATAAAATTCTTGACAAAAATATATTATTCGTTATAAAATATATAAAGACGGAAAACGTCTTAGGGACTTTGTGTCCGATGACTGAATTTTCAACTCAATTATGCCGTTTATGTATATTATATATTATATTTTTATATTATAGCGACAGGATAATTTATTTAATATAATACGGCTGTGCAGGCTGTATAATTTCAATAGCTCTGCTTAATTGCTTGGCAGAGAAGGAGCGGAATATCCGCCGACTGTGACGGAGTGTATTTTTTCTCCGCGGCGGTGTGGCTCTTTGTGGTTATAATACTTTTTTATCGGCAAAATGCTGCGGATATGCGGCAAATGTAAATACAATAAAATATAATATTATGATTATGTCGTCACTGCCTTGTTTTGCGGTGGCTCGGTGTTTGTGCGTTATAATGCGGAGAAGGACTGAGCATATCCTGAAATGTGGAACAGGGTAAGTGTTTGCGGGACGGCACCTTTGAGCTGATTGACAGACTTAATTTAGCTGAATGAATATCAGTATTAAAAATCAACTTAGGAGGTGTCAGATTAATGGATCCGGTTCTGGCAATAGTACTTATTGTTGTCGTTGCTGTGATTGTCGGTGTTGCGGCTTTTTTCGGGGGTATAAATTACCGTAAGAAAATCGGTGAGGAAAAGATAGGCTCAGCTGAAAAGGAAGCCGAGAGGATCGTTGATGAAGCTAAGCGTTCGGCGGAGGCTTCCAAAAAGGAGGCTCTTATAGCGGGAAAGGACGAAGCACACAGGCTTCTTACCGAGGCTGAAAAGGAAATATCCGACAGACGCAGAGATATACAGCGTCAGGAAAGACGTATACAGCAAAAGGAAGAAACCGTAGAAAAGAAGCTGGACAGCCTTGAAAAAAAGGAAGAGGCTGTTACACAGAAAAACAAGGCTGCCGAAAGCAGACTTGCCGAGGCCGAGAAAATCAAGCAGAGCGAATTTGAAATGCTTGAAAAAATCTCCGGTCTTACATCCGAGCAGGCAAAGGCTTATATCATTAATAATCTTGACAATGAGCTGACACACGAAAAAGCGGTCAAGATTATGGAATTTGAACAGAAAACGCGTGATGAAGCAGAAAAAACCGCAAGGGAGATTATTTCTCTTGCCATACAGAGAGTTGCTGCGGATCATGTGAGTGAGTCAACGGTATCGGTTGTACCGCTTCCGAGCGATGAAATGAAGGGTCGTATAATAGGACGAGAAGGAAGAAACATAAGGGCAATCGAAACTATAACAGGTGTTGACCTCATAATTGACGATACGCCCGAAGCGATTACTCTTTCGTGCTTTGAACCAGTCAAAAGAGAGATTGCGAGGGTGATGCTTGAAAAGCTTATTTCCGACGGAAGAATACACCCGGCTCGTATTGAGGAGATGTATGAAAAGGCTCGCCGTGAGGTTGAGGCTATGATAAAGTCCGAGGGAGAAAGGGCGATAATAGAAGCAGGTGTAAATAACATACATCCCGAGCTTGTAAAGCTGCTCGGAAGACTGCATTTCCGCACAAGCTACGGTCAGAATGTCCTTGATCATTCGCTTGAGGTTGCATACCTTTGCGGTATAATGGCATCCGAACTTGGACTTGAGCCTACGATGGCAAGAAGAGCAGGTCTTTTACACGACATAGGAAAAGCTCTTGACCATGAGATAGAGGGTTCGCATATCGAGATAGGCGTCGATGTTGCAAGGAAATATAAGGAGAGCGAGCTTGTTGTACACGCTATCCATGCGCATCACGGTGATGTTGAGGCAAAGACAATAATTGCCTGTCTTGTTCAGGCGGCGGATGCAATTTCTGCGGCTCGTCCCGGAGCAAGGAGAGAGAATATCGAAAACTATATCAAAAGGCTTGAGAAGCTTGAGGAGGTTGCTTCCTCTTATGAAGGAGTGGAAAGAAGCTTTGCAATACAGGCAGGCCGTGAGGTTCGCATTATTGTTAAGCCCGAGGTTATCAAGGATGATGATATGGTATTGCTCGCAAGAAATATCTGCAAGAAGATAGAGGAAGAGGTTGAATATCCCGGTCAGATAAAAGTTAATATAATCAGAGAGAGCAGAGCAATAGAATACGCAAAATAAAAACATACGCAGCTGTCGTGCAGTCGTCAAAGTACTGTGCGGCAGTTTTTTTATTGGCTTGACGGGTGCGTGAACTATTTTTTTGATTTGGCATATTATGTGGTATAACCATCATGAGGAGGAATACATTATGTCGGATAATATCATCGGCTGCGATGAAGACTTCAACTTTGGAAATGTAAAAGAGGCTGTCTGCATAAATGCGCCGAGAATTTACGACTCTTGTCTTGATAAGGACTGTCTGGAGGATCTCCCCGTTTACCTTACCAAGCCGGGTCAGTGTCTTATAGATAAGGCTACAAGTGTTCGGCTCAACAGTGTAAATGTATGCAATGTAGCGGTAAACCTTCAGCCTGTTCCCTTTCATAACGGCTTTTATGCTGTAGATATGACGTTCTATTTTGATGTTTGCCTTGATGCTTTTATGGCTCCGAATGCTTTGCCCATGCCTGTTAAGGGACTTGCGGTATTTTCCAAAAGAGCAGTACTTTTCGGCAGTGAGGGAAGTGTGAAGGTATTTACATCCGATTGCTCCGATTCACCGGAGGGAGTGGGAACCGAAAGTCGGAACTGTCCGAAGGCTGTGGTACAGGTTGCGGAGCCTATAGCACTTTCCGCAAGGCTGAGCGAAAAGCACGGTCTCTGTCAGATGCCGCCCTGCCGTATTCCCGAATGTATCATGCACCGTTATGGAGGAGAATTTGTACAAAGTGAAAGCAACAAGGAAGTTCTCGTATCAATCGGTGTGTTCACGGTCGTACAGCTTGAAAGAGATGTCCAGATGCTCATACCGGCATATGATTTCTGCATACCGAAGAAAGAATGTATATCAAATTCCGAGGATCCCTGTGAACTGTTCAGCAGCATAGATTTCCCGACAGGTCAGTTTTTCCCTAAAAACTGTCCTTCAGAGGGAAGAAAAAAATGCGGCTGCGGAGAATAAACAATGAATGTTGTACCGGATGCGGTTAATGTAAATCCCGCAGGTTACTCCGCAGTGAGTAATAATGCTCAGAAAAACGGCAAGTTCAGGTCGGACCTTTGAAAAGGCTTCAGGAGTTTTGAGCAGAACTTCCGGTAGGTGAGGGATTTTAACGGGCAATTCGCAGACAACAAAATACCAAAGCGTCTTAGCAAGTGTGGTCGCCCTGTGAGAGGGCGACCCTTTTTCAATCACTGAATATCCGATTTCGGCGATGAGCTGCATTGCTGCAATAGGAGCGGGAGGTTTAACTTTATGGTGATATTGTCAGGAAGTTGCATCTGTCCGTACCCGGTGTTTACAAAATATATAAAATCTCAAAAATAATATTGACAATTATACAAAATGAATTTAAAATATTGTATGTGAAAATATAATCAGACAGGATGATAATAGAAATGAGAATACTTGCCATAGGAGATGTAGTAGGCACTGTCGGGTGCGAATTTCTGAGAAGCAGGCTTCCGAGGGTTAAGAGAGATGAAAAAATCGACCTTGTGGCGGCAAACGGTGAAAATTCCGCAGCAGGTAACGGTATTACTCCGGAATCCGCAAGATATTTGTTTTCCAGCGGCGTGGATATCATAACCGGAGGAAACCACAGCTTCCGCCGCAGGGAGATTTTCGGAATGTATGAGGAATCACCTTTTCTTCTCAGACCCGCGAATTACCCGTCAAAAACAACACCGGGAAGAGGATATACTCTGTATGATATGGGGCGTATTCAGGTGGGAATAATAAATCTGCTCGGCTGTACATATATGGAAAGTCTTGAAAATCCGTTTGATGCGGCGGACAGGATTATAAGGGAAATGGAAACGAGGATAATAATTGTAGATTTCCATGCCGAGGCAACTTCGGAGAAGCTTGCACTCGCATATTACCTTGACGGCAGGGTGTCTGCGATATTCGGGACGCACACTCACGTACAGACTGCCGATGAAAAAATATTGAGTAAGGGTACGGGATATATCACGGATGTCGGAATGACCGGTCCTGAGGTGTCCGTATTGGGTGTGGAGCCTGAGCTTGTGATCAGGAAATTCAGGGAGAAATTACCTGTGCGTTTTGAGAATGCCTGCGGTTCGTGCAGAATGGACGGCATAATATTTGACATAGACGAAAAGAGTGGGAGTACAATTTCATTGAAACGTATTCAAATACGGTGAAAATTTGTGCAAAACATAATATTTTCAGAAAGTACTTGCATATTTTTTGTTTTGTGGTTATTATATATATGTTGATAATTCGCTTTAAGCAATTATGGAAGATAAATTAAAGGGAGGTTTACTTAGGTGGAAGTACTTAAAGTATCATCAAAATCTGCGCCGAATTCTGTTGCAGGTGCTATTGCGGGTGTTGTGAGGGATTACGGATGTGTGGAGGTTCAGGCTGTGGGAGCAGGCGCTACAAATCAGGCACTTAAATCGGTTGCTGTGGCAAGGGGCTATCTTGCTCCGATGGGCATTGATCTCGTTTGTATTCCCGCATTTACCAATATTGAAATAGACGGCGTTGACCGCACCGCTATGAAGCTTATCGTCGAGATCAGATAAATACTTTTTTCAGAGAAAAATTTTGGGGCAAGGTATGTACATTGGTGTTTTTTTATGCTAAAATGTAATCGGTGACGTGGTACGGCAGACCTGTCAGTACTGTTGAATTTCCGAATCAAAAATTTATCATAATACGGGTGGGGCTTTGATTTTTCGGATAATTTCGCAGAAAAATTTATGTGAGGATGTGCTGAATAATGATAAACGGGTCCGGTTACAAAAATGCACTGATATCCGGTGCGAACAATATATCGTCGAATAGGGCAAGAATCAATGCCCTTAATATTTTCCCTGTTCCCGATGGGGATACGGGTACAAATATGTCAATGACGATCTGTGCTGCTGTTGAGGCACTTGAAAATGAAACCTCGAAAAGTGTTTCCGAATGTGCGTCTGTGGCTGCTTCGGCAATGCTTAAGGGTGCAAGAGGAAATTCCGGAGTTATACTTTCGCTGCTTTTCAAAGGAATAGCAAGCGGTCTTGACGGCTGCGATGAAATTGACGGTAAAGGCTTTATATCGGCTTTCCATGTAGGCGTTGAAATGGCATATAAGGCAGTTATGAATCCGACGGAGGGTACCATACTTACTGTCGCAAGAATGGCATTTGATGCGGGCAGGGCAGCGGCTGATATGGATAACGACCCCATAATAGTTCTCGGCGCCGTATGTGCGGCTGCACATGATGCCCTCGACAGAACTCCGGAGATGCTTCCCGTACTTAAGAAAGCGGGAGTCGTAGATGCGGGAGGTATGGGTCTTTGTATGATCTTCGACGGTATGCTTTCTCTTCTGCGTGACGGCGTTATGATTGAGGCTGTCGATGAGGAAACGGAGATTCATACTGCCGCAGATTTGAATGATGAGTTTTTCAAAAATGCCGCAGCTGAATTTGACGGTGATATAGAGTATACATATTGTACCGAATTTATAATAGGTAAGGTTAAGGAACAGTCAAAAGAACCTGACGAGCTCAGAACATACCTCGAGGGGATAGGCGATTGTGTTGTTGTTGCCGATGACGAGGATATCATAAAGGTGCACGTTCATACGGAAAATCCCGGAAAGGCATTGGAGGAGGCTGTGACCTACGGCGAGCTTCTTACAGTAAAAATTGAAAATATGAAGGAGCAGCACAGGAAAGCTGCCGAGCAATATGCGAAGGAAAAAGCAGCCGCAGAGAAAAAAGAGAAAAGGTTGGAAGAGCTTAAACCCGCTGAACCCGAGCAGGAGGTAGGCTTTGTTGCGGTTGTTGCGGGTGAGGGACTTGAAAATGTATTCAGGGAGCTTGGCTGTGACCGTATAGTAAGCGGCGGACAGAGTATGAATCCCAGCACTGATGATATATATCGTGCTGTTATGGCAACTCCGGCAAAGACAGTCTTTGTATTGCCGAATAACAAGAACGTAATACTTGCTGCGGAGCAGGTGGTTCCGCTTGTCACAGACAGGGAGGTTATTGTTATCCCCGCAAAAACGATTCCGCAGGGACTTGTTGCAATGCTGTCCTATGCAAAGGACTCAACGCCTGAGCTTAACCGTGAGTATATGACTGCGTCTCTTGCCAATGTATCAACAGGTCAGGTTACATATGCGGCAAGAAATTCCGAATACGGTATGATGAGAATAAAGGAGGGTGATATAATTGCCCTAAATAACGGAAAGCTTACCGTTAAGGAAAAGGATCCGGTAAAGGCTGTTGTTAAGCTTGCAAAGGAAATGATCGGCAAGGATACCTCGTATGTAAGTCTGATTTACGGAGAAGGTATTACCGATGAGCAGGCGAATGCTGCTGTTGACGGAATAAGAGCTAAAACAGGAATAGATGCCGATATTTCCATAATAGACGGTGGGCAGCCCTTATACTATTTCATTCTTTCCGTTGAGTAAAAATAAATAATATAAATCACGATAAGATTATAGTGGATGCACTGTGGTTTTATCGTGTTTTTGTAAGCAATGCTTTATGTTATAAGCACAGAGCTTTTAAAATGATGATTTTATGGAGGAATAATATGCCTTCGCTTTTTAATACACCTTTGGACAGACTCAGAGGAATAGGAGCATCAAGGATAAAGCTTTATAACAGACTCGGAGTGAACAGCATCGGTGATCTTCTCAGATTTTATCCGCGTACATATGAGGACTGGAGCAACCCCTGTAAAATAGCGGATGCCCCCGAAAATGCGGCCTGCTGTATCAGAGCGGTTATAGAAAGGGTATCAAAACCCGCAAGAATACATGGAAATCTGACTATATTCAAATTTGCCGCAAGTGACGGCTGTGATAATATAACAATAACATTTTTTAATCAGAGATATATATATCAGAAGCTTTCGGACGGAGGGGAGTTTCTGTTTTACGGGACGGTCAAAAAATATTCCGGATATTACGAAATGTCCTCTCCGACCGTATCGGATACAAACGGTGAAGGTATACACCCTGTATATCCCGCAACAGCCGGACTTACCTCAAGGCAGATAGAAGCTGCGGTGCGTCAGGCAGCGGCACTGCTGCCTGAAAGGGTAAATGACCCTATTCCCACAGAAATACTGGAGGAATACGGATTATGCTCACTTGATTTTGCAATAAGGAGGATACATTTTCCCGATGATTTTGAGGATGTCGGGAGAGCAAGGAAAAGACTTGCTTTTGAGGAAATGTTGATTTTACAGCTTGGTATGGCAAGGCTTAAAAGGAGAGGAACGAGGGAAAAAACCTCATACATAACGGATAGGGATTACAGTAATGAATTTCAAAGACTTCTTCCGTTCAGACTGACGGCGGCACAAAACAGAGCAATAGCTCAATGTATAGCTGATATGAAAGAGTCTGTGTATCCTATGAACAGGCTTATACAGGGAGATGTCGGTTCGGGAAAAACTGCGGTTGCGGCTTCAGTATGCTATACGGCGATAAAAAACGGTATGCAGTGTGCATTTATGGCACCGACAGAAATACTTGCATCCCAACATTATAAATCTCTCAGCGAACTTCTTGCCGGCAGTGGAATAAGGCTCGCACTCCTAACGGGTTCGGTTACCGCTTCTAAAAAGAGAGTGATATATGGGGCTCTTGAAAGCGGGGAAATTGATCTTGTCATAGGTACTCATGCCCTCATATCGGACAGCGTTGTTTTCCGTTCATTGGGACTTGTTATAACGGATGAACAGCACCGTTTCGGTGTAAAGCAAAGAGCGGCACTTATTTCAAAGGGTGCCAATCCGCATATTATGGTAATGTCTGCAACTCCCATACCGAGGACACTTGCACTTATGATATTTGGAGATCTTGATTTGTCGGTGCTTGATGAGATGCCTCCAGGAAGACAGAAAATAGATACCTGCCTTATAGACAGCGGAAAAAGAAACAGGGCATATAACTTTCTTAAAAAACACATAGACAGCGGAAACAGGTGCTATATTGTGTGTCCGCTTGTGGAAGAGAATGAATCGGAGCTTGAATCTGCCGAGGCTTATATAAAAAAGCTCGGTAAAACGGTTCTCGGGGAATATAACATAGGTCTTTTGCACGGCAAAATGAAGGCATCCGACAAAGATGCGGTGATGAGGGCGTTTGCTGAGGGGAAAACGGATATACTTGTTTCCACAACTGTTATAGAGGTGGGGGTAAATGTACCGGAGGCAACCGTTATGATGATAGAAAATGCCGACCGCTTCGGACTTTCACAGCTTCACCAGCTGAGGGGACGTGTCGGAAGAGGAAAGGACAAATCCTTTTGCATACTTGTATCCGATAATCAGAGCGGTAATACAAGAGAAAGGCTTTCGGTTCTATGCAGGACAAATGACGGATTTAAAATAGCAGATGAGGATCTTCGTTTGAGAGGTCCCGGCGATTTTTTCGGGTCACGTCAGCACGGACTGCCGGAGCTTAAGGTTGCAAGTATGTCAAGTGTGGATATGATAGACAAAACACAGGCGGCGGCAAGAAAAATCCTTGAAAAAGATCCCGATCTCAGGTCAAAGGAGCACAGGGGACTGTATTTTGAAATAAGCAGATTGTTTGCAAAGGTCGGAAATACCGAGCAGCTTCAATAGGACCCGGCAGTGGAGAGCATTATAATGAGGATTATTCGGTTCTCTGTGTGTAATAATAAAACAGTGAAAGGAAGGTAATAAACCCATGGAAGAAAATCAGAACTTTGAGGAATTCAAGAAGCAGCTTCTTGAGGAAAACGAAAAAAATTACGGTGAGGAAATACGTGAGGAATACGGTGAAGACGTCTATGAGGCAAGCTCGGATATCCTTGCGGGACTTACGGAGGAAAAATGGAGGAGATCCGAAGAACTGAGGATAAAAGCTGAAGATATGTTGCAGAAGCTTGCACCTTCGGGAGATGCCTCGGGTGAGGAAGCTATGGAAATGGCAAAGCTGCACGGGGAGTGGGCGAGCATATTCTGGGAGGGAGAGAAATATTCTCCTGAGGCTCACCTTGCGATTGCGGAAATGTATGTGAAGGACGAGCGTTTTTCAGCGTATTATGATGCAATTGTTGAGGGAGGAGCGCGGTTTCTGTATGAGGCTGTAAAGAATTACTGCGAAAAGGGTGCGAAGTAACATTTATTATACCCGAAGAATATTATATATCAGCAGCGAAAACAAGGGAGTTTTAAAATTAAGGGCAACCTTAAGAAACTGCGATGTGTTAGCTGTAAAAAATATAAGTGCGGGTGTAAAATATGAATAAACCTTATGATGTATATCCGGAATATCCTTCGGATAAATGCGATGACTGCAAAAAATACTCAAAGCATTTTATAGATATAACCACACCGGTTGATATTATGCCTGAGGTGCGTGTGGGTGATGTAGAGATAGAGTGCTGCGGTGATCCGATAGTTATTTGTGACAAATGCAAGAAAAACTGCAATGCCTGCCACCTGGTTTTTGTACAGAAAATCAGTATAAAGGTTCCGATAAGGTATGATTTCAAGGCGGATGTCGGAGAAAGCAGCACAGACTGCTGCGCGGGCAAGGATAAATGATTTTACGTTTTGTGAAGTAAAGTCCGGAAGCGGGTATTTTTATGGATGATTTCATTCATATATATACCTGTTTCGATTATCGCCTTTTGTTTTATGTATGCGGCATTATTTCAAAGAGGTTGTCTGTGCTGACAGCCTCTTTTTTCACATTCCGAAGGGATATAAAAAATTAAGGGTTATTTTTGTATAAAATATGATATCAAAAGTGCAATAAAAATATTGATTTTGAAATAGTATTTTAGTATAATATTCATATGGGAGTTCCGATCCCAACTTCATACCGTAATGTCGGAGATGTTTTTGAAATACCTGAGGGTAGATTTCGGGACATCTTATTTTATTCTTAATTTTCCATAATTTCCATAAAGAAAAATATAAAAAATATATAAAAAAATTCGCGGCAACTATTGAAATTTCATTGAATTTTTAGTATATTTATATATGTAATATTGTTTATAGTAGAAGGGATTTTCAAGATATGGGATATAATTCTTTAATTGTTGAAATTCCACAGAAGGCGGTGAGATTGAATGCAGTGTAAACAGTGCGGCAGTGAATGGAAAACAAATGCCCGTAATGCTAACATGACAACTTGTCCGTTCTGCGGGGCAAAACTCGAACAGGAGGAAGAGAATAAGATTACTTTCCAGAGTGCCAAGGAGGCGCTCAGGTACATAGTGAAAAGCTATGGAGTAGATGTAATTCTTGACGGACAGCAGCTTAAGACGGTTCTTGCGGAGCTTATTCCCGACATGAAGCAGGAACGTAAGCTTTTTATGGATGCTTTTGAGGCAGGGGTGTGCAACGCCCTGTACCTTGCTCATGCACAGCCGGAAATTGACAAATGCATAGCTATATTGCAGTCTATCAAGGTGCTTATGCAGGAGGCTTGCATTGCGGAAAAGTGGGCGTGCTATGTTGTAGAAACATATGTATATGCGTTGAATTGGAATGTACCGATGTTCGGAATAACACCGAATATCCATATGTACCAGATACCCGAAAACATAAATGAATCGGGTGAGGGCGGAAAGGGTCCCAGACTACTTCAATCGGGGGATTACTACAATGAACAGCAGTCTTCGGCTGATGATATGTGGGATAAGGGATCCGCAGGCGGAACGGGAGATTTTGTGACACCGGCACATGACACGACACCTGAAGGGGAGTCGGATGTACCTGAAGAATCTGTGACAGAGCCTGTTGAAGAAGAAAAAATACAGTCTCCGGTTTATGATTTTACAGAGGATACCCGGCAGCCTGAGAATGAGAAGGGTGATGTTTCACCCGAGGAAACTCAGAAGTCTGTTGAAGAAGAAATTCATTCCCCTGTATATGACTTTACAGAAGAAGCTCAGGAAACAAAGCAGCCTGAGGAGGAAAAGATAGAGTCCCCCGTATATGACTTTACAGAAGAAGCTCAGGAAACAAAGCAGCCTGAGGAGGAAAAGATAGAGTCCCCCGTATATGACTTTACGGAGGATGCACAGGAAACGAAGCAGCCGGAAGAGGAAAAATACGAGTCGCCCGTATATGATTTCTCGGAGGAGTCCGAACAGGAAGAACAGCCTGAAAAAGAAGCCGGATCCGGTTCTCCTGTGTATGATTTTACGGGAGATACCGAGAAGCAGCCGGAAGAGAAAAAGCAGGAGCAGCCCGAACAGACGGCTGAAAAGGAAGAGGAGCAGAAACAGCCCGAACCGACAACTCAGACTCCGCCGGAGGCAGCTCAGCCAAATATGAACCAGAACCCGCAGATGCCGTGGGGATATAATCCGTGGATGCCACAAGGACAGCAGATGCCCGGACAGCCGGGAGAACAGCAGATGCCGTGGGGATATAATCCGTGGATGCCGCAGGGACAGCAGATGCCCGGACAGCCGGGAGAACAGCAGATGCCGTGGGGATACAATCCGTGGATGCCGCAGGGACAGCAGATGCCGAATCAGCAGGCGCCGCAGGGACAGCAGATGCCGAATCAGCAGGCACCACAGGGTCAGCAGATGCCACAGGAACACAA
Organism: uncultured Clostridia bacterium; assembly: GCA_947585965.1. Taxonomy (GTDB): domain Bacteria; phylum Bacillota; class Clostridia; order Oscillospirales; family Acutalibacteraceae; genus UBA1213. Next base: position 11,063 of record CANPXK010000029.1, on the reverse strand, counting down.
GGAGACTGCACAGCCCGTTCAGCATGCACCTGTACGGAATGTCGAACCGGAACAGCCGGCCGGACAGACAGCAATACCATCAAATGAGCCTATACCGGACGAGGCACCGACTCAGGTACCTTCAAATGCTCCGATTCCGGATGATAAAGCTTCATCTGCCGTGACAGAGAATAAAGAGAGTGCTCCGGTTACCCCGGGAGTGAGAGTGTTTACAAGCAATGATGCCCAGAGGTTCAGAGGTTCAGGTCATGCACAGGTGCCCGAGGGATATCAGGTCATAGAGGATTGTGCATTTTCGACAAATGATACAATAGAGTCCGTTGATCTTCCCTCAACGCTTGTGAAAATCGGCGAAAGAGCTTTTGAGAACTGTACAAAGCTTGTTAATGTTGTGATACCCGAAGGTGTTACGGATATAGGTGCGGGAGCGTTTACAGGTTGTGTAAGCCTTCAAAAGGTTAATTTGCCGCAGAATCTGACAGAGATAAAGCAGAGTACTTTCAGCGGATGTTCTTCTCTCAGTGAGATAAATATTCCGACATCAGTCAAAACTCTCGGAAGACATACGTTCCTTAACTGTGAGTCACTTACGGAAGTGGTTATTCCGGATGGAGTTGAAGAACTTCCGGAGAATCTATTCAGTGGTTGCCGTGGGCTTGTCAAGGTGGTTGTGCCTGAAAGCGTACACGATATGAGGAAGAATGTGTTCAGCTGGTGTGAGGCGCTTAAAACCGTAAATATTCCTGAAGCCGTGAAGGTTATCAGCAAGAATGCATTTACAGGATGTTCTTCGCTTAAGACGGTTAATATACCTCATAATCTTGAGGTTATTGAGTATGGTGCATTCAGCAACTGCAGTACGCTGAAAAGTCTTGTGTTGCCGGATACACTTGTGACAATTGAGAATAATGTATTTAACGGCTCAAACAGAACTCTGAGAGTAACTTGCTCAAAGAACAACACAAATGTAAGGCGTTATTGCAGGATGAACCGTGTTAAGATTGAAAGTTCGGAAGAATAAATAAAATTGAATGTCGGGCGGCAGGAAAGTTTCCTGCCGCTTTGCGTATTTTTTGAAGATGTTGATTTTTCATGTACACCGGATAGTGTGTATGTTATATATTAAGGAGTTGGGAATTATGAGGTATTTTTCGGATGAAAAACTTGCGGAAATGAGAGATCGGGCTAAAAACGATTTCGATGAAAGCGAAAGAAGTATGTATCTTGCATATATTGAAAAAATTGAAATGCTTGACAAAAGAAATGACAAGTACGGCGATGCAAGAGAGGAACTGCTCACCGCAATAGCAGAGCTTGAAAAAGTGACAGAGAACTATGTTCACAGAGGAAAGGCGGATCCTGACGATGAGGACAACGATGCATTTGAATATGAAAATTATAATTATGACAAAGGCATATCGGATTAATTCAAAAATAAACAAAAATATATTTACAGATGACTTAAGTTTTGTATAAATTTCTAATATCCTGATATTAATTACTGAATTTTTGGTTCATTGTTTATATGAATCTATCATCCTTTGTGCTTATTCGACAAATATTTATGGTTCTGTATAAAACTTTTAAAAAAAATAACAAAAAACTATTGATAATTTTATTAAATGATGTTATGATTGACATGGAATAATTACCGTTGGTTACGGATTATTTAACTTGGTTCAACGGTATCAATTCTTATAATTATGCTAAAGGAGCGATAAACAATGAAATTGAAGAAAGTATTGGCACTGGCTATGGCTGCTGCCATGGCAGGCTGTTTCTTTGCCGGATGTTCTGACAATGGCGGCGGCAGTGACAGCTCGGGTGGCGGAGCATCGAATACGGGTGCCGGCGACGACGGAAACAGCGGTGGAGGATCTGTTTATTGGCTTAACTTCAAGCCGGAAGCAGACAAAACGTTGCAGGAGATTGCGAAGAAGTATAAGGAAGAAAAGAAAGTTGACGTAAAGGTTCTTACGGCTGCATCGGGAACTTATGATCAGCAGCTTTCGGCAGAAATGGAGAAATCGGATGCACCTACATTGTTCGTTGTAGGTAATCCTGCAAAGGCTAAGCAGTGGAGCAGCTATACGCTCGATCTGAAGGATACCGCTGTTGCAAAGGAGCTTAACACTGATGAGTATAATATCTACGATGGGGATAAGCTTGCAGCAATAGGTTACTGTTATGAGTGCTATGGTATCATCGTAAATCCGACCCTTGTAGAGCAGGCAGGTCATAAGGTTGAAGATATCAAGAATTTTGAAACCCTGAAGACAGTTGTTGAAGATATACACAGTCGTGCTTCCGAGCTTGGTTTTGATGCGTTTACTTCATGCGATATGGATGGCGACTCGTCATGGCGTTTCACGGGTCATATGGCTAACCTTGAATACTATTATGAGGAAAAGGAAGCAGGTTCTACATGGACGGAGGCTCCTGCTACGATTACAGGCAAATATCTCCCGAACTTCAAGAATCTCTATGATCTTTGCATAAACAACAGCCTTACAGATCCTAAGGATCTTGCAACAGGCGGACATGATCCGGCTAATGAATTTAAAGAGGGCAAGGCAGCATTTACGGTACAGGGCTCTTGGGAGTATTCAAGTTATGCCGAGAAGGTTCCGGATGCTAAGATGATTCCTTACTACTGCGGAGTTAACGGCGAAGAGAAAGCAGGTCTTAACTGCGGTACAGAAAACTGCTGGGCAGTAAATGCAAAGGCTTCCGAAGAAAATCAGAAGGCTACGCTTGATTTCATGTACTGGTGTGTAACAGATCAGAGTGCGTCTGAGATGCTTGTTGAAGCATTTGGTATTATGCCTTTCAAACAGGCTGTTGAGTCTACAAACGGATTCCTTAAGGATGCTGCAGCTCTTGAAGCAAACGGCAATTATGTAATGGACTGGGCTACAAACTATCAGCCGAACGTAGATGAGTATCGTAAAGCTTTGGTTTCTGCTCTTAACGCATACTGTGCCGATCAGTCAGATGCTAACTGGGATCAGGTTAAGGCTGCGTTCGTTGACGGTTGGGCAACACAATATGCAGCAGCTAATGCAGGTTGATTTATCTGCTGATGCTCGCTGAAGTGATTTTGACCTGATATAAACGGCGGGAAAAAGTGCCCGCCGTTTTTTATCCGGTTTTGGTTAAGGAGATGATTATTTTGGCTGATGATAAAATTCCGACGATGGATGAGCCGGTGAATGTTTCCGAAGACGTAGCAGAGGAAGAAGTGGAAATAAAAGAAACCTTCTTACAGAAGCTGAGTCGCTTTTATTGGGGAAAAAACAGAAGCAGCCCGTTGACAAAGCCTTTGAGAAAGTGGTTCCTGTTATTCATCGGACCGGTTACGGCAGCGTTTGTTATTGGTTTTGTCTGGCCGTTTATACAAGGAATTTACTTGTCGATGTGTAAATTTCAGTTGATACAGGATGCGGAGTTTGTCGGATTTAAAAACTATATTTCCGCATTCAGTGACGCAAGTTTTATGCGTTCATTCTGGTATACTGCTTTGTTTGCTGTAGTGAGTCTGATACTTATCAATGTTCTGGCATTTGCAGTTGCATATGTTCTTACTCTCGGTATCAAGGGCAGCAACCTTTTCAGAACGGTGTTCTTCATGCCTAACCTTATAGGCGGTATTGTTCTCGGATATATATGGTCGATGATTTTTGATGGTGTTCTCTCACACTTCGGTACGTCCATAGTCCAGAACAGCACATGGGGATTTTGGGGTCTGATAATTCTTATGTGTTGGCAGCAGATTGGCTACATGATGATAATATATGTTGCCGGACTGAATGCTATACCGGAAGATATGCTTGAGGCGGCAAAAATTGACGGTGCATCAGGTTGGCAGTCTCTTTGGAGGGTTACTATTCCCAATATGATGCCTTCAATAACGATTTGTACTTTTCTTTCGCTCACCAACGGCTTTAAGCTGTTCGACCAGAACCTCGCTCTTACTAACGGTCTGCCGGTAGTTATGGAAGGCGGTGTAGGGGTAAGTCAAACAGAAATGCTTGCATTGAATATTTATAACACCTTCTATGGCTCGAATATGTCTGCACGCGGTACTGCTCAGGCAAAGGCAGTTATATTCTTTGTTCTCGTTGCGGCTATAGGTCTTGCACAGCTTGCCTATACACGAAAGAAGGAGGTGCAGCAGTAATATGAAAACCGAAGAAAATAAACCCAGAAAAAATACCGATGACGAAATGCCCAAAGCCGGAAAACTTTCGGGCGAGAAAAAGCGTATGAAGGCTCTGACAGTTGTATTTTCGATCATCTGTGTTGTTTACGTCCTCCCTGTTCTTGCTGTTCTTGTAAACTCTTTTAAGGTCAATACATACGTTAAAACGGATACGTTCAGTTTGCCTACCGGACAGATGTGGGCGGGAATTTCAAACTTTATCACCGGTATGAATGCTGGTAACTATCCGTTTTGGAAAAGTGCATTGTACAGCCTAGTTATAACATTGCTGTCTACCTTCCTCATAGTAATATGTACCTCTATGGCAGCATGGTATGTTGCACGAGTTAATTCACTGTTCTGCAAAATTATCTATTATCTGTGTGTATTTTCTATGGTGGTACCTTTCCAGATGGTTATGTTTACACTCTCAAAAACTGCCGACCAGCTCCATCTCAATACACCGTGGACAATTCCGATAGTATATCTCGGATTCGGTGCGGGTCTTGCAATCTTTATGTTTGTCGGTTTTGTAAAGTCAATACCTATGGAAATTGAAGAAGCGGCGGCTATTGATGGCTGCGGACCGGTAAGAACCTATTTTTCGGTTGTATTCCCTATGCTCCGCCCGACAATGATATCTGTCGGCATTCTCGAAATAATGTGGATATGGAATGACTATCTGCTCCCGCAGCTTGTATTGGATGTTAATGAGTACAAGACAATTCCGATACATTTGCAGTATCTTAAGGGAAGCTACGGTAACGTTGACCTTGGAGCAACGATGGCAATTATTCTTATGAGTATTATACCCGTTATAGTATTCTACCTTGTATGTCAGAAATACATTATCAAGGGTGTTGCTGCCGGTGCGGTAAAGGGTTGATAACAAACTTAAAAATTAACATATTTTCACCGGAACCGATATGGCGGAATTTTTCGCCGTGTCGGTTCTGTGTATTTATAACTGATATCCGAAAAGAATAATGAATAAAACATCAGCACATATCAGTTGATTTTATCAACAATATTGACAAATAATATTGCAAGTAGTAAAATGTAACTGTCAGGGTATTTTTAGGAAAACGATGTGTTTTCTTTAGCAAATTATTTATGATCAGGTATTGAGGGTGGAAAATCTGTGTTTACTCATATTAAAGCGGGCGGACTTAATGATTTTTTCACGGAATTACGGAATCGCCCCGATAAGGGTGTGTACTTTTACAGAATTAACGGATATAATGAAACGATCAGGGAATTTATAATAAGGTATTACGATTCTGCGGCAAAAAACGGCGTCATAATCGAGGGTGGTATTCCCAACCCGGACAATAAGATGCTCGCATATTATAACGAAATAATGGGTACAGCTTTCAGAACGGATGTGGGTTTTATATCCGGGAATCTGAAAAAATGGCTGCCGAGAATGAGTGTGTATCAGAATAAAGAGGTGGCTTCGGCTATATATGATACCTTGCGTAATCTGCGTGATAAAGGGAAAAGTGAAAGTGTACTGAAAAATGCATATATAAAATTCATGTGTTGGCTTTATTATAAATTTGAAAGAATTATAAGCAGACTTGGTGGGAATGATATACCTAAGATACTTTATGAGGGCGATGTCAGCAGATATGAAATTCTGATGTTGAGAATACTTGCCTGTGCGGGCTGTGATATCATTATTTTGCAATATAAGGGTGACAGCGAATATCTGGAGCTGGATCCCTCTTCGGAATATTCGTTTCCGCTGACTTTGCCTGCTATGGGAAATTTCCCGTATGATTTCAGCCTTAAAAAAATCAGGGAGGAAAACCGGAGAAAGATAAACAGGCAGGCTTCTGTCGGCAGCAAACCCAAAATACGGGCGTGTACAAATGCATGGCTGAAAGGGAACGGATTTGAGGAACTTCTTACACCGACAAAATCAAGGGGTTCCGATCCGGCATTTTTCTATAATTTCTTTGTTAAAATCAATGGTGTTGATGACAAGATAAGCTATATCAATGAACTTTACCGATATCAGCTTGAAATGAAAAACAGGGGGATTAAAATCGTTATAATACAGGAGGCTGTTCCGCTTCCGCAGAATGATGAAATAGCTAAAATACGCAGATCCAACTATAAGACAACAGACGGACTTATAGCAGATATGGCTGCAAATATAAGCTATCCCAATAATATTGAACTGCAAAGAATAATAACAAATGCCTTCGGAGAACTGATAGATGAATATTCACAGAAACCGGGAATGAATATAAACAAGCTGACAAGTAAGGCGGTTTATGTTTTATGCTGGCTTAAGAGATATGGCAATATACTGTTTCAGGGTCTGAAAATTCCCGTGACTTCAAGCTTCGTATATCTCGGAGGCTGTCAAAACGAAAACGAAGCGATGTTTGTAAGGCTGCTTTCAAAACTGCCTGTGGACGTACTGCTGCTTGTGCCGGATAAGAATGATAAATATACCTTTGAGGACAGGTTTTTATATGAAATTAATTATGAGGAGACTCTGATTGTTAAAAAATATCCGCAGGATTCCTCTGATTTAAGACTCGGAACGGTTGCATACCATGCCGAAAGGGAACTTGACACGGTGTTGTATTCGGATTCCGGTATCTACCGTAACCAACAATACGGTCGTGCAGATGCAGTGGTCATCAGGACAATGTATGAGGAAATAGGTATTTTGTGGAAGCAGGAACTGAAATACAGACCGAATTTCAAGGTAACTGATGATGTCGTTACAATTCCGGTCATATTTTCAAAGATATGCGGCATTAAGGACGGAGATGTCTATAATTATTGGTCGGGCATAAAAAGTCTTTTTACTCCGGATACGATTTTGTATGATCATTTCCCGATAATACCGTCGGGAGCGTATAATCCTATAAAGAGTGTTGCAGCGGAATTCTATAGAAACGGACGCCTTCAAAGAAATGCCATAAGACAGCATAAGCTTTATAAATACGGGGTTATCCGTGACGAGGCACAAGAGCATATTCTTGATAAAATTCAGCTTATGATAAATAAAAAAATCATAAAGGGAACATTGGAATCGGGGGTTGAATATGCAATAATTGCGACAGTGCTCAATATGGATAAGTCAATTGTGAGGCTTATACAAAAGTTTGATTTTACAAAAACGAATCCTAAAATAATATGCCTTTCGCTTGATGAAGCGACTATGTCACTTGAAGATACTATATTTCTTACCTTTCTCAGCCTTGCGGGCTTTGATATAGCAATATTTGTTCCGACGGGATATCAGACGGTAGAACGTTATTTTAACAGTGGAGCGTACATTTTTGACGAGCATGAGGAAGGGGAATATGTATATGACCTCAAAGCACCTGATTTCAGGTCTGTGAGGGATAAGGAAGATAAAGACACACCATGGTACAAGAAAATATTTAAGAGAGGAAGATGAATTATGGGATTGGATTTTTCAAGGGTCAATTCCCGGGCAAATGAACAGGTAACGAATGAGGAGAACACTGCCCCGAAAGTAGGTACTCCGGAGGAGCCTGTAGTTGAAAGCTATGATATCGTTGCGGACAGAAAAAAGCTTAACAGTGAGCTTGTTGCATCAAAGGAGGTCGATGCGCTTGTAAGCAAAATTGATGTCAGCGATATGCAGACGATTGTTGCTTTCGGCGGAGAGGTTGCGGAGGAAATATCCAAGGCTTCCGATGTGGTTCTGGGAAGCATGGATCTTGCACAGCTTGAGAAATCAAGCACGATGCTCAACCAGCTCAATAAAATAATGTCAAAGTTTGATATTGAGGAAATCAAGGAGGAAAAGGGTCTTAAGAAGCTTTTCGGTAATGCAAAAAAGCAGCTTGACAAGCTCCTTGCAAAATATCATACTATGGGCGATGAAGTCGATAAAATTTATGTGGAACTGAGAAAATATGAGGATGAGATAAAACATTCCAACAGGAATCTTACGCAGATGTTTGAGGCTAATGTAAATTACTACCACGAGCTTGTCAAGTATATTCTTGCCGGAGAACAGGGATGTAAAGAAATTCAGGCATACATTGATCAGCGTCAGAAGGATATGGAGCAAACAGGGGATAATTCCATACAGTTTGAGATCCAGTCATGTCAGCAGGCCCTTATGATGCTTGAACAGAGGACGCAGGATCTGAGAACGGCTGAGAATGTAGCTATGCAGTCAATCCCTATGATTAAAACGATAGAGTACAGCAACCTCAATCTTGTAAGAAAGATAAATTCTGCATTTATAGTTACACTTCCTGTATTCAAACAGGCGCTTGCACAGGCAATAATGCTCAAAAGACAGCGTGTACAGGCTGAGGCTATGCAGGCTCTTGATGAAAAGACAAATGAGCTGCTTATCAAAAATGCAAAGAACAGCGTTGAGCAGTCCAAGCTGACAGCAAGACTTGCTTCGGGAAGCTCCATAAAGATTGAAACTCTTGAAACAACATGGAGAACGATAATGGACGGTATAACCGAAACAAAAAGGATACAGGAGGATGCACAAAGACAGCGTCTTGATGATCAGGTAAAGCTTCAGGCAATAAAGGATGAATTTGAAAAGACATACAGCGTGCCCGGCAAAAAATAAGCGGTACGTTTGAATATGTCGGTATCATAAATTACTGACGATGGTACCGAAAAATAATATAATGGAGGAAACAACTATGCCAATAAGTTTAACAAAGGGTCAGAAGGTAGATCTTACTAAGGGTAATCCCTCACTAAGAAACATTATGGTTGGTCTCGGATGGGATATAAACAGATATGATACGGGATTTGACTATGATCTGGATGCCTGTGCATTTCTTGTAGGAGCAAACGGAAAATGTATAAGCGGAAGTGATTTTGTATTCTATGGGAACCTTGAACATCCATCGGGATCGGTAAGACATATGGGTGATAACCTCACCGGTGACGGAGAAGGCGATGACGAGCAGATTCAGGTTGATCTTTCCGCAGTACCGGCTGAGATTCAAAAAATTGCGTTTACCGTTACTATATATGATGCGGAAACACGCAGACAAAATTTCGGACAGATAGATAATGCATTTATAAGGATTGTCGATTCGGCAACAGGTGCCGAGCTGATAAGATATGATCTTGCCGAGGACTTTTCGATTGAAACTGCTATAGTAGTCGGAGAACTGTACAGAAATAATGGAGAATGGAAATTTAATGCAATAGGCAGCGGTTTCCAGGGAGGTCTTGCGGCACTCTGTGCGAATTACGGAATAGATGCCGAGTGACATCGACATACTCATACTTCAGCACGGGTTGAGGTATTGATAGATAAGGAGAAATAAAATTATGGCAATCAGTCTTTCAAAGGGACAAAAAATAAATCTGCAAAAAAGCGGCAATTCGGGTCTTGGTGAAATTTTAGTAAATCTTAACTGGAATGCACGACCGAAAAAAACAGGTTTTTTTGCGAGCCTGTTTGGAAACAATCCGGCTATTGATCTTGACCTCGGATGCCTTTATGAGTTGAAAAACGGGAAAAAGGGTACAGTTCAGGCACTCGGAAATTCCTTCGGTTCATTGAGCAGACCGCCTTATATTTCCCTTGACGGTGATGACAGAACCGGAGCTAATGTTTCGGGCGAAAATCTGAGAATTGACGGAAATCAGATTGCTCAGATAAAAAGAGTGCTTGTGTATACATTTATTTATGAGGGCGTTGCAAACTGGCATGAGGCGGATGCCGTTGTTACTATAAAATATCCCGGGGCTGAGGATGTAATAGTAAAAATGGATGAGTTTAACTCAAACAAAAGAATGTGTGCACTTGTACTGCTTGAAAATGTTTCCGACAGTACATTCAGTGTTCAGAAGCTTATACAGTTTTTCAGCGGTCATAGTGCTATGGACGGTGCATTTAATTGGGGCCTGAAATGGGTACCGGGAAGAAAATAAGAGGGGAGAATAAACGAATGAATCTTGAAAAAAAAGAGCAGGCAAAGCAGATAAAGAAATATGACGGCTTAAGCGATAAGCAGGTTGAGGAATCAAGGGCAAAACACGGCTCCAATGCCATTCCCGATTCCGAGCCGACAACATTCTGGGCGGAGTTCATAGAAACCTTTAAGGATCCTATGATACGTATTCTGCTGGTTATAGCCGCTATAATGATAGTTATGTTTTTCTTTGGCTATGCGGAGATATATGAGCCGATAGGAACGATAATCGCTATACTTGTTGTTGCGATTGTCTCCGCAAAGACGGGGGTTGCATCTGATACAAAATACCGTCAGCTAAAGGACAGTACCGAGAAGGACAAATGCAAGGTTTACCGAAACGGAAAGCTTATAGTTATTGAAGTTGACGATGTAGTTGTAGGGGATAAGATACTTCTGCAATCCGGAGATAAGATACCGGCGGACGGTATTCTGATTTCCGGAGCGATGAGAGTTGATAACTCGGCTCTTAACGGAGAGGCGGAGGAATGTAAGAAAACCGAAACGGATGAAAGCTTTCAGCTTACTGATGAAATAACGGGTGATACCTTTGTGGATGAACATTCGCTTTTCAGAGGAGCGGTTGTATTTGACGGCGAGGGTATTCTTGACGTAAGAAAAGTCGGTCTTAAGACGATGATGGGTCGTATGGCTGAGGAAATGCAGGGGGATGAGCCGGATTCTCCGCTTAAGGTTAAGCTTGCTAAGCTTGCAAAGCAGATTTCCACATTCGGATATATCGGTGCTACCGTTATAACGCTTCTTTATGTTGCATATTTTATTTTCCTTGCACCTGTTACCGGTGTTGTTGACGGTAAGGAAGTACTTTTGGGCACAGGTCCGCAGGCGTTTTTCTCCCTGCCTATCGCAGAGATTATACAGAAATTTATAGAGGCTGTATC
>CANPXK010000028.1 GCA_947585965.1 uncultured Clostridia bacterium | reverse complement strand
TCGGACTGTATCTCTATCTGCTTTTCCAAATTATCCGCTACACTTCTGATGTGCTTGTTTGAAACGGAATAGGTAAGCAATAACAGGACTATAACGAGTATAAAAATAATAAGAAAAATAAACGATATTTTCACAACGTTTTCCAAAGCTGTTTTTTTATTGAAAGATGATGAATAAGACGGGAGCGAATATACAACAATCGAGGCCACAAAAGCTATACATATCGTAAGCAGCACAATCAATCTTTTTATAGTCTTAGATGTGCAGTTAAGTATGCGGATTATCTTTGTACTAACACCGGTGCAGGAAATTGCAATGCAGCAAATCATCGAGATAATATTTTCAATAAATTCAATATAATTACGCACAGAATGATTATATTCTCCTGTAACAAAAGACCACAAAAACGTTACTACCAACATATTGATCGAAAAAATAAAAAGTTGTACAGCTACTATTGTCTTGATATGTATATTTCTCAAACATAATCTTGCAAACAAAACATTTGCCGCCAAAAACATGAATATTCTGTAAGGAGATAAATAACTGATTATTACTGTAAATATATTACCGAGTGACATTATATAATCCCGGCAGCAGATAACAACTAAGGACAATATGTAAAATAAAGATGATACAGCGATTATCTTAGGTTTACCTTTGGCTCCAAGAAGCTTAGTTGATAAGATAAGAATTGATACATAGTATGTTATATTTTCGATTATCAAAATAATGTATTGGATAATAACTTCCTCCTTATACAAAACAACTTCCCTATGACTTATACAACGCTTAATTCCATAGAAACATGGAATTGCCTGTCATCACATTCGACATTCAACTGTCCTTCATATTGACTCAGTGCCTTTTCAACGGAATACAGACCAAAACCGTGCATTGTCTTGTCTGCTTTGCTTGTCTTGGGAATATGCCCCTTTATTTCTACCTTTTTTGCCACGGGATTTATTATATCAACAAATACAAACCCGCTGTTGCAGGCACATTTTACCGTTATTATTCTTTCTTCTGCGGGGTCGAGTTTGGTGCAGGCTTCAATTGCATTATCAATGGTATTTCCGAAAATAATACATAGATCTGCCGGTTTTATCATATCTGCCGGCAATGCTCCTTCAAACCTTATTTCCGCGTTCGTTTCATCAGCTTTTCTCTGCTTATCGGCAAGGAGTGCGTCAACTATTCCGTTTCCGGTATCATATTTTATCAGGTCAGTTTCAAAAACAGGATTATTTCTCTTCAGCATTTCAAGTGCCTCATCATTTTTTCCCTCGGATATCAGGGCACTCACACCTATACACATATTTTTATAATCATGTCGGAATCTTCTCAGCTCAAAATTATATTTTGAAAGTGTCATATAATGCTCGGATTGTATCTCTATCTGCTTTTCCAAATTATCCGCTACACTTCTGATGTGCTTGTTTGAAACGGAATACGTAAGCAATAACAGGACTATAACGAGTATAAGGATAATAAGAAAAAAAAACGATATTTTCACAATGTTTTCCAAAGCTGTTTTTTTATTGAAAGATGATGAATAAGACGGGAGCGAATATACAACAATCGAGGTCACAAAAGCTATACATATCGTAAGCAGCACAATCAATCTTTTTATAGTCTTAGATGTGCAGTTAAGTATGCGGATTATCTTTGTACTAACACCGGTGCAGGAAATTGCAATGCAGCAAATCATCGAGATAATATTTTCAATTAATTCGACAAAATTATGAAACAGTTGACTATACTCTCCCGGGATAAAAGAAAATGAGAATGCCATTATCAACATATCGACAGAAAAGAGTATAAACTGCATAGCTACTATCGTCCCGACAGGTATATTTCTTAAACATAATCTTGAAAACAAAACATTTGCTGTTAAAAATATGAATGCATCATAATGTGAAACAATATTTTCTATTACCGTGACTATATTATCAAGAGACAATATATAATCCCGACAGCAGACGACAACTAAGGACAATATGTAAAATGAAAATGTTACAACGATCATCTTAGGTTTACCTTTGGCTCCAAGAAGCTTAGTTGATAAGATAAGAATTGATATATAATACGTTATATTTTGGAGTATCAAAATAATGTATTGAATAATAACCCCCCCTGACATAAAATAATATTTTAGGCATAAATATGCCGTTGACAGCCATTTTTATACCGTAAAGTCCATACCCTATGTAAAATAACTTTCCCATGGTTTATATTGAACTTAACAAATATAAAACCAACGGAAAGGGATGAAAAATATGTTTGATTCATTTTGGGGATGGTTTTTCGGACTTTTTAGATAACAAATGATAACACTTCGCTTCACAATTGCTTGTCGGCACACAACAGAAGTTTTATAAGGAGATCCGTCTTTTCCTTATCCCAGTTTTTGATAATTTCAAAAACCTCCGAGTTGACCGACATATCCGGCAAAATAACGTTATCCGAAATGAGCAGTGCAATATCCGTTGATAAAACCTCGGATATTTCATCAAGTCTGGAAAGTGAGATTTTCGCAATTCCACGCTCCACCTGGCTTATATAGCTTTCGGATACACCCAACATCTCCGAAAGGGCTGCCTGTGTCAGTCCTTTCTTTTTTCTGTATAAACTTATTCTCCTGCCGATTGCTTTATAATCTATCATCATTACCACCGGGTTAAGTATAACAGTTATTGGTACAGTTTATAAGAAATCTATAAGTTAAGGATTAACCTATAAATGCGGGTTTATTCAATAATGAAATACATTTACCCTATAAATCCGGATGTTTTACATCCGGGGGATTGACAGCAAATTATACCAATGATAAAATATGATATGGTACTTAGAGTGACAGTACAATAAAAAATTGAAGTATGAAGTTGGTATTTTATATGCTGAAGATAGCCGTATGTGATGATGAACAGAGCTTTATAAATATAATGGTAAAGTTGATAAAAAAGACATTTTCCGATAATATTGAGATACTTGATACATATACAAGCCCTATCGTCATGTTAAATTCAGGAAAAAGCTACGATTTGCTTTTTCTTGATATTGATATGCCAAGATTAAACGGAATAAAGCTTGCAAGGCACTACGATAAAAGCAATACCTCTATTATTTTTGTAACCAATAAGGAAGCGCTCGTTTTTGAAGCATATAATTCAACTGACTCCGTTGGTTTTATAAGAAAAGGCAGACTTACGGAGGATTTTGAAAGCGTTATAAAAAGATTTAACAGAAGCAATCAGCTTATGCACTTTCTTACCGTAACAATAAACTCGCAGATTTATAAAATCAGACTTTCGGACATAATTTATATCGAAAAAATGGTAAACAGTATTATTATACATACAACAGATAAAACCTATACCCAAAGGAACACCCTCGCTGAAATTGAAGAAAAACTGCACAGCCACGGATTTATTCGTGTTCATGCCGGATATATTGTAAATCTTGACCATATATTGCGGATCTCTTCAAATGAGATTACGTTATCACATTCCGAAATCGTTCCGGTGAGCAGGAACAGGCTGAAATATGTAAAAACTGAATTTCTCAAAAGGAGTGCAGTGCTGAATGAATAATATATTTCAGGAAATATTTGCACTGTTCGTTAATTGTGCATTTCCGGTCGTACTCACAATGCTTTGCGGCTGCTTTTTATCACGCAAATACAGCAGGGCTAAAACTCTTGCATTTATAATTCCGGCATCTGCACTGATGCTTTCGGCTGATTATTTTATCGGAAACTCGATAATTGTGATATTGGACTGTGCCCTGCTATGGCGTGCAGGGTTAAGGGCGATTGCATTTTCGGTTATATCGGTTTTATATTGTTTAATTGTATTTAAAAACAGGATATCACAAAAAATCGGGACTCCCTTGCTGATAAATTTAATTTTCCTTATATCCTCGGTACTGTTTTATTTATTTGCAGTATTTGTTATATTTTCGGATCCTGACGCTCTTTTTAGGAAGAATCCGGAATATGTAACAATATTTGATTTATCCGCTTATTTTACGGCAGGATTTTTAATTTATATATTCGCCCGAAAAAAATCCTGTAAAAAAATCCGTAAGGACATTATAACACATACCGTCGTATTTTGTATATCATTCATAGTAATAATATTTCTTTTCGGAACGGCGTCAAATTTTTTCGTTGAATATTGGGTCAGATATTATATTGAAGCTATAATATTTACAATAATCGTCGTTAATATATCGGTTATATCGCTGATTGATAAAATTCACAAAAGCCATGTTTTAGAAATACAAAATGAAGTTATGCAAAGCGAACAGGAGATGTATAAAGCTCAGATTGAACAGTCAAATCAATATATCAGAGAGATTGCAAAAATCAAGCATGATATGAAAAACCGAATATTATGTATATCCGAGCTTATGGAAAGCGGAAATATAAATGAAGCCGAAAAGCTGTGTGACAGTTTAAAGAATGAGCTTGAGAAAACATCATATATATTCGGCACATCGAACCCATATCTGAATTCAATACTTAATGTTATATACAAAAAATCCAAGGAAAACGATATTGACATAAAAACCGTAATTAAGAGCAGCATTGAGAATATTGACGGCACGGATTTAATTTCTCTGCTGGGCAATTTATGCGATAATGCGATAGAGGCATTGCAGAAAATAGGGTATAACAGGCAGCTTAGCATATCCGTTACCGAAAAAGGAGGCTATTATATTTTTACTGTGAAAAATCGGATAGAGCGATCTGTTTTAAAAAATAACGCCGGGCTGCACAGTTCAAAATCGGATAATATATATCATGGCTACGGCTTAAAAAGCGTTGAGAGCATCGCTAAAAAATATGACGGTATTCTTGATATAAGTGAGGACGAAGGTATGTTTATTGTCAGCGTTATGCTCAGACCGCAAAATAAACAGCAAATATAACAATAATTTTAAACACGCGGACACGGCGGAAAAATACACAGATTGGCGATGTTGATACCCCGGCACCAAATGACACGGAATAAGTACCAAAAACAACGGAAAGATTTTAATTTCAGGGAAATGTTATTATACTGTGAATATAAAATATTTTAATCTATCGGAGGATGTAAATATGGATATTACAGTAAATGGCCTTTCTAAAACCTACACCGGTGGTGCAGCTCCTGTCATGGCAATTAAAAACTGCTCGCTTAAAATAAAAAGCGGAGAACAAATTGCCGTTACCGGTGCAAGCGGCTCCGGAAAATCTACACTTCTTCATCTGATCGCGGGTCTTGAACGCGCCGACAGCGGAAGTATAAAATATGACAATACGGATATTACCGAAATGTCTCAGAATAAGCTTGACGACTTCCGCCTGAAAAATATCGGTATAGTTTTTCAGTCATTCAACCTTTTACCGGAGTTTACAGCCTATGAGAATATCATACTGCCGCTGATGCTCCAAAGTAAAAAAATTGATAAAACCCGCATAGATAAGCTTGCGGAATATCTCGATCTTGATTCAAGATGCGAACACCTTCCCTCAAAGCTTTCGGGAGGTCAACAGCAAAGGGTGGCTATTGCCCGTGCTTTAGCTAATGAACCGACTGTTCTGCTATGTGACGAGCCTACGGGAAATCTAGATAAGAAAAGTTCCAAAGCGGTTATCGACCTCCTTTTCAATATTTCAAACAAATTGAACGTAACTCTTATAGTAGTAACACATGACGAAAGCATCGCAAAACGCTTTGACAGAATCATTACAATAAGTGACGGTGTTTTAGGGGGTGACATACAATGAAAGGCTCCCTCTTTATTATCAGTAAATATATACGTTCGCATAAAGGAAGATTTATCAGCCTTGTCATATGCATATCACTCTTTATAACTGCCATTATTACGGTTATGTGGTATAATGACAGCTTCAAATATAGCGAGAATGAAAAATATAAACAAAAAAACGGAGCATACGCACTAATAGATTATTATGTGAACGAAGATATCGTTTCCGAAAATAAAAAAGAGCTTACCAATGAAAATGCGGGTCTGCTCAAAGGCTATTGGAGTTTAAACTCTGACGATCAGAATATTACAATAGGCTATGCGGACGAAAATGCGGCAGGTCTTATACCTATAACAATGCGGCAGGGCAGACTTCCGCAAAATCAGGACGAGGCTGCAATCGAAAAACTGACATATGATCTCCTCGGACTTAAGGCGGATATCGGCGACAGAGTAAGCTTTGAAATTAAAGACAGCAGCGGAAATACAATAACAAAAGAATTTATACTGACAGGTATAACGGACAACTTCTACAGGAGCTTAAGAGAAAAATACAACGGATCCCAGAGGATCAGCATACCGACAATACTTATCGGGGATGAGGATATTGCTCCTTTGTATGTACATATTGTCGCCGGGGAAGATACTTTTCTTACTCGTAATCTCGAATCTGAAAGCACCTATTCTTCTTGGGCGGACAGTCAGCAAATGCAGACAAAAATCAGGGTAAATAATATTATATTCATACCTCTTACACTCTTTTTTGTAATTACTTCGGTAGTCGGTATTTTTTCTGTTTCCTCGTATTTTTTTAAGGATATTGAAAAACATCTGAGGCTTTTGCGGTGTATCGGCTTTTCCAAGAAAAAAGCCAAAAAAATGATACTTATATACATTCTTATCTTCTGGCTCCTGTCTCTTATAATTTCCATACTGATATCGGCACTGATACTTTTTATACTCCATTGGATTTCGTCATATTCATCCCGTACACTCCTGATTTCTGCCGGAACAGTTCCTTTTTTATGCGCGGCAACGGCAAGTGCGTTGATAATTACGGTTTCGTTTTTCGTTCAGCTTAAAAAATTCTATAAGAAATCCCCTGTCAGGGAAGAAATATATACTACCAAAAAATCAAGGAAATCACGTACCGAACTGAAGAAATGCTGTCACAACGCATACGGCAGAAAAAACCGTATTGAAAAGATTACCTGTATCACGATGATTTTCCTTTGTGTGGGAATGTCGGTATTCGGCTCCTTTCTTCCGCTCTTCAATGCCAGAGGAACAACCTGGGCGGATCCCGATCTTTTCACCGATGACAGGGATTACTCCCTGCATATGACGGGGGGCGGCGGCAACTCCGACAGCTTTTATATACAATTCCCGTCAGGTTCCGGAATTAACAGAAAAGCCGCGGACAAGTTGCTTTCCGACAGCAGTATAGAGGTGGAGGAGGCTTCGGTTTATAATTTATGCCATCCTTTTTTCCTTACTTCTTCAAAAACACCGGAAAACAGATATATAGAGCAGCACTTTATTGATGCTGCCGAAAAAAAAATTGACCCTTTGTTCAGAAATAAAAAAACTTCGGAAATGATAAAGCTTGCGGGCGGCAATGCCGAGAAGGATTGTATTATAGATTTGCCTGTTCGGTGGCTGTCAAAGAAATGCGTCGAAAAAAATATAAACATTACAAACGGAAGCTTTGATATGGATGAATTTAATTCAGGAAAGGGCATAATTGCCCCCGACAGTCTTTGCTCTGTGGGCGATGTATTTACGATGATAATACCAATTCCCGACAAAAACGCGACCGAAGAAAATATTTATGAGCATATAAGCTTTGAGTGTACGCAGATAAAGGTAACGTCAACATATGATGCGGTAAAGGCGGATATGAATGATCTTGTTGTTTCACTTGATTACTTATTTTCTGTGTATCCCGACCTTAACTATGAAGAACTGGTACTGAAAAATACCGATAAATCGAATATTGAAAAAACAACGGAAATCGAGGATCAGCTTGAGTTTGTTCTTAGCCTTTCCGGCGATGATGTAGAATTATATAATTACAGTGAAATGGCAAAGGAATTTTACGATGATGTCAATGCACAGACCTTTCAGCTTATACTGAGTATTTTTGTGTTTGTCATTATGATTATTACCGCTGTTGTTTTCTCAAATTATATTCAGGTTCGCTCAAATATTATGAGTTATGCAGTCATGCGTGCAATCGGTGCAAGGGTGGGGGTAATACGCAGGCTCATATTATCCGAAGCAGACCGTATTCTTATAATCGGAACAATAACGGGGACGGCGGCAGGCTGGGGAATTTCTTTATTTTTTGCATATATTGCATGGAACATAAAGACATGGGATATATTTTTATTTTATGTCATGCCTGTGTTTATTCTTACGGTTTTGTTGCTGTATATCGGCAGTCATGCAGCGGTAAAGTGTGCTGTGCGTTCTCTTATAAGTGAAAGTATTATCGAAAGACTGAACACGGTTGAATGAATATGCGGCTGTTGCACAGCGTTTGTTTTTACGCCTGTGCGACAGCCACATAGTTTTTATGGAATGTTGTTTTACTGTTATTCGGACTCTTCAACAAGTGCCCTGTAGCCGAGAATGAAAGCTGCCGCTTCAAAGATGAATGAAAACTGCCATAAGCTTGAAGCTTTGATGTCTGCACTTCTTATTCCCAGAAGCCCGGAAATTATACTGAAACCGGTCGTATCATCCTCTAAAAACATTATACCTGTAAGTATTGCAAGAATAATACCTATTCCGCCGAATATCAGTGCCGTTATGAGAAGCGGTTTATTTTTCAACATAATATCCCTCCGTTTTTATATTTTCTGATTATCCGGAAATTTGTTTACATGGACTCCGGAGCCGTGATCTTAAACATCTTCAGTACATTGGATATAACCGTTCGGGTTGCAATGCAGAGTGCAAGGCGGGCCTGGGTGAGTGATTCATCATCGTTTTTTACATGACAGGAATTATAGAATTTATGGAACAGTGCCGCAGCATCATATACATAACGTGTTATCTGTGACGGGTCATAGTCCTTTGCTGCCGATATAATCTCGTCACTGTAGGCGGCAAGCTTGTTTATAAGCTCTATTTCCTCGGGGGCGGTAAGCTTTGCATAATCCTCCGCCGTACATTCCCTTGCCTTTATTCCGTCCTCATCAAGCTTTTTAAGAATACTGCATATCCTTGCGTGTGCATACTGAACATAATAAACAGGATTTTGCGAGGACTGCTCAACCGCAAGATCAAGGTCAAATTCAAAATGACTGTTTGCCTCTCTGAGATTAAAGAAGAAACGTGCGGCGTCTATCGGGATATCATCAAGAAGTGTCACAAGGGTTATGGCCTTTCCGCTTCTTTTGGATATTTTTATGGTTTCTCCGTTGCTGATAAGCCGCACCATCTGCATAAGAACAACATCAAGCTTGGATGCATCCACGCCGAGTGCCGTCAGAGCTGCCTTAAGCCTCGGAACATATCCGTGATGATCGGCACCGAGGATATCTATTGCTTTATCATAACCCCTTGTTACAAGCTTATCATAGTGATATGCGATATCGGGAACAACATATGTAGGAATACCGTTCGAGCGTACGAGAACAAAATCCTTATCCGCACCGAATTGTGAAGCCCTGAACCATATAGCTCCGTCCTGCTCATAGGTATGCCCCTTTTTTTTGAGGAGCTTTATTATATTATCTACCGCTCCGCTGTTATGGAGTGTGCTTTCTCTGAACCAGCGGTCATATTTTATGCGGTATTTCAGAAGATCCCTTTCAAGTCCCGCAATATTTTTCGGGAGTGCAAAATCCACAAGTGCCTTTCTTCTTACATCTGACTCCGCCTCGACATATCTGTCGCCATTGAGCTCCGCGAATGCCTTTGCATGGTCGATAATATCCTGCCCGTGGTATGCGTCCTCGGGAAGCTCATAGCCCTCCCTATAAAGCTGCATATAACGGATTTCAAGTGAGGTCGCGAATTTTTCTATCTGATTTCCCGCATCGTTTACATAAAATTCTCTTGAAACATTATAGCCTGCCGCATCAAGGACACTCGAAAGGGAATCGCCGATAGCTCCGCCCCTTGCATTGCCTATGTGCATCGGACCGGTGGGGTTTGCGGAAACAAATTCGACAAGAATTTTTTTCCCTTTTCCGTAATCGGATCTTCCGTAATTTTCGCCCTCATTCTTTATTTCGTCAAGAACCTGTGCATAAAATGATTTATCATAAAAGAAATTGATAAATCCCGGTCCCGCTATCTCGTATTTTGAAAGATTTGTACCCCTCAGATCTATGTTTTGGGTAATTGCCTCCGCAATTACTCTCGGCGCACGATGGAATGTCTTTGCCGATACCATAGCGGCATTTGTTGCAAGATCACCGTGACGGCGGTCGGACGGTGACTCTATAATAAATGGCGGCACTTCCGCTTCCGGCAGTATTCCCTCCGTCATTGCTTTTTTAAAGGCATCCGTTATAGCCTTATTAAGATTGCTGATTGTTATTGACGCTGTGGACATTACCTTTTGCCTCCTTGATTTTAAGTGTAAGCTCATTCAGGCTTGCAAGCTCCGATTCAATGTCTATTGAATATTTTACCGTAAGCTCTCCGCCGTTATCGTCAAGCCTGATATCAACATCCTCGGTATATACACCGAGTGTAAGACTCCCAAAAGGTGTATTATATTCGCATTTGTGCCTTTCTCCCTTTTCAAGAAAAAGCTGATGATTTTCTTCCCCTCCCTTGATAACAGTTACGGTATTATCGGGACTGATTTTCACAGTTGTCCGATAATGCTTAAGCGGGGTATCGGGATTATATTCCTTGTAGCTTATATAGCGTACTCCGTTTTTAAGAACGTAGGAAGCGGAGGTTTCAAGTTCGATTTTATCCGTATTTCCGTCGACATTTTGTCTGCCGCATACGGAAAGGATATATTTTTCTTCCATTATGTCTTTTTCCTTTCTTAATAATTTATTGCAAAGCCACCTGTTCGATATTTATATGCTTAACCTCATCTTCAACACTTTTCCCGAGGAAAATTTCCGCTGTTTGCCTGAAGCTTTCAACTGTGTCACTTACATAATAGGAACAGCTTCCCTTTGTATTTCCTGTGTTAAGCAGATTATGTGTTCTGAGAATATCCGCAGCGAAAACGGCAGTTTCACGGCCCGAATCTATAAGTCTGACATTATCGCCGAGGTAATCTGAAATTGCCTTTGCTATAATGGGAAAATGTGTGCAGCCGAGTATCAGGGTATCTATACCGTCTTTTTTCATATTGCAAAGGTAACGTTCAACGGCAAGGCGTACTATATCGTCATCCGGGGAGATGAATCCTGTTTCCACAAGGGATACAAATAGGGGACAATCCTGTTGGAACACAGTGATATTGCTGTTCTGACGCAGTATTTCCTTTCTGTAGGAGCCGCTGTTTATCGTAGCGGAGGTTCCGATAATTCCGATTTTCCCGTTTACGGTGGCATTGACTGCGGCAGTCGCAGTGGGTACAACAACACCTGTAAACGGAACCGGAAGTTCGGTGTAAAGCTCTGTTGCAACCGAGCTTACCGTGCCGCAGGCAGCTATAATGACCTTGACGCCCTTTGAAAGAAGAAACTCGGCATCCTGCTTTGCATATCTGCGTATGGTTTTCTGACTCCTGTTGCCATAGGGAACCCTTGCGGTATCTCCGAAATATATTATGTTTTCCTGTGGCAGTACCTTGATAAGTTCCTTGACGGCTGTAAGACCGCCGAGTCCCGAATCAAATACACCGATAGACTTTTCAGACATTTTTTTCCGTCCTCTCAAAAGCAAATTCGATAAGCCTCTCTATAAGATCGCTGCCCTCAATTCCCGAGGCAGCCATCAGCTTGGGGTACATACTGATTGAGGTAAAGCCGGGAAGTGTGTTTATTTCGTTCAGAAGAACCTTTCCGTCATCCGTTACGAAGAAATCAACTCTTGAAAGTCCCGTGCATCCGAGTATGCGATATGCCCTTACGGCTGTCTGCCGAACCTTTTCCGCAAGCTCTTCGCTTATCTGTGCCGGTATAAAAAGTTTTGATTCCGAATTATTATATTTTGCATCATAATCGTAAAATTCGGCGGCGGGTGCAATCTGACCCGGAACGGATGCAAACGGCTCGTCGTTTCCCAGAACGGCACATTCCACTTCCTTACCGATTATATTTTCCTCGATAAGTATTCTTCCGTCCTCGTTTGCGGCTTTTATAACGGCAGTGCGCAGTTCCTCTCTGTTTGCGGCTTTGCTTACTCCGACAGAGGAACCGGCGTTTGCCGGCTTTACAAAAACCGGATATTCAAGCTTTTTTTCAACTTCGGAAATATATTTATCGGGGTTTTTGAAATAGTCGGAAGAATAGAACCATGTGAATTCAGCCTGCTCTATTCCCGCATAGCCGAACATGATGTTCGTAACTATTTTATCCATACAATCGGCAGATGCAAGAACACCACAGCCGACATAAGGTATTCCGGCAAGCTCTAAAAGTCCCTGAATTGTTCCGTCCTCGCCGTTTTTTCCGTGAAGTACGGGAAATACACAATCAAGCTTTATTACCTCACAGCCACTGTCATCCGTAACAATAATTCCTTTGACCGACGGGTCGGGAGAAATGAAAGCGGTTTTATTTCCCGGTTCGTATTCCCAGGAGCCGTTCGCAATTTTTTCGATATCACCGTTATACATAAGCCATCTTCCGTCTTTTGTTATGCCTATGGTTATGACATCATACCTGTCTGCGGGTATTTTGCTTATAACATAGGATGCCGATATTCTCGAAACCTCATGCTCGGAGGATTTACCGCCAAAAATGACGGCTATACTTTTTTTCTGCACATTAACCACTCTCCATGTAATATCAGGGATCCCTTCCCTGCCTGAATATAATTATACTTCTACAATCTATTATATTAACATATATTCCTCTTTCGTGCAATTCTAAATTTAAAATAATTACATTATCAGGTTGAGAACTTGCGGCATCTTTTCCTAAGCTTTTGTGCAAAGTGCCAAATATTTTACTTGATTTTTGATAAATTGGAAAAAGACTTGATTTTTCTATTGGAAAATGTTATTATCTATTATAGATTTGTTACAAGTTTGAAATAATTTACTGTGGCAAATCGAATTAATGGTTAAAAAACTGTAATAATAATAGATTTGTTTTTTGAAAGGAGCCTATTTGAAATGGCGAAAATTATGAAAAAGGTCGTTGCCTGTGCATTGACCGTCAGTATGGCATCGGCAATGATGGTGTCGGGAGTACTTACAGCCTCCGCCGAGTCAAGCACCGGTGTCGGACTTTCGGCTCATGCGCTTACTGCGTACCGTGAGGGCTGGAGATATGTATGGGGCGGAACGTCCTATGGTGCTGTTGACTGTTCCGGTCTTATATGGACATATAACGGAGTGGGCGGAATAAGAACCGATATGCTTGCGGCTTCACCCTCATGGGGATATGTAAGTAACGGTATTCCTAATATCCATGGTCTGGGACTTCATATGCCGGGTCATGTCGGAGTATATATCGGTTCCGGTATGGCTGTCGACGCAAGAGACGAGTATTCCGGTGTTGTGTACCATAATGTATACAACAAGAATTGGGTGGAATGGTTCAAGGTTTCCGGAGTATCCTATCCGGAAAACGGTTGGGTGCTTCTTGACGGAGATTCGTTCTACTACGAAAACGGAGAGTACATAACGAATACAACAAGGACGCTGGACGGGGTTACATACAGCTTTGACGGTGCAGGTGTGTCGGATATGGCACCGCCGTCAGAGGCATATCAGGCGACGGATTATTCGTATGCTTCCGCCGAACCCGCACCGGAGCCCGAGCCTGAGCCGGAACCCGAGCCTGAACCGGAACCGGAACCCGAGCCGTCCTATGAGCCTGAACCGGAACCGTCCTATGAACCCGAGCCTGAACCTGAATCGGAACCTGAACCCGAGCCGGAATCAAGTGTTGAATCCGAGGAACCGCAGGAATCAGAGGAGGAATCGGAATCCGAGCCTGAAGAGGAGTCAGAGGAAGAGGAAGTTAAGATAATAGCTTCATACGGTGACGAGGATGAGGGAAAAAGCAAGACCGTATACAATATACAGACAAAGCTTTATGAGCTCGGATATCTGAGCGAAAAGGCATCCGGCTATTTCGGAAGTGATACGGTAGATGCGGTTATGCTTTTCCAGAATTATAACGACCTTGAAGTGACGGGTATAGTTGATGAGAAAACATATTCAAAGCTTAAGGACGGAAAGGCAAAGACGAACTTTACTACGCTTGAACCCGATACTTATGATGACGGCGCGAATATGTCCGTAAGCGCACTTCAGACGAGGCTTACAGAGCTTAAGTATTATTTTGATGACATAACGGGCTATTACGGAGAGCTTACAAAGAATTCCGTTGAGCAGTTCCAGAATGATAACGGACTGAAAGTGACCGGTATTGCGGATGCTAAGACCCTTAAGAAGCTTTACAACAGAAATGCCAAGGTAAATCCGAATGCCGATAACCTCATCCTCGGACAGAGCGGTGCTTTGGTTGTCAAGATGCAGAAAAGACTTTCCGAGCTCAGATACCTTCCGGGTGTAGTGAGTGAGGAATTCTCCGAGGATGTTCTGAAGGCAGTAAACCTCTTCCAAAAAACAGCAGGTTTTGAGGAGTCTGAAATCGTAACTCCCGAACAGCTTGAGGCTCTCTATGCGGAAGATGCTCCAAAATCACCTGATTATGATGTCCTTCAGTACGGATTCAGCGGTGATGATGTGGCTCAGCTTCAGTCGCACCTTGCAATACTGAAATATTATGACGGTAAGGTTTCCGGAACATTTACGGAAGACGTGAGAGAAGCTGTAAAGCGGTTCCAGAGTGATTATAAGCTTGAGGTGACCGGCATTGCGGATGCTGAAACACAGGAAATGATTAAGACGGAATCTCAGCGTGAAAGCTCAAAGGTCGGCGACAGTCTTATACTCAAGACTGCAACTGTATCCGACAACGCTCTTGCAAGTCTTGCGGAAACAAAGACACAGGTACATACTCCCGGAGATGTGGTAATTACCTCCTCCGATAACGGTGAGATGATGAGAATTCTTGCTATTCTCGGTGCGGTTGTGGTATTTACGATATTCCTTTCGGCAGTGTTCATTATTGAACTTAAGAGAAAGAAAAAGAATTCGGTATCCGAAATTGATCCGAATGAATTTTACAGAAGAAGATTATGATGATTGAAAATAACGGGGAAGATTTACGGGTCTTCTCCGTTATTTTTGTGTATGAAACAGGATTTTTTATATAAGCGAATATTGGTTTATATTCGACATTAAAAAATGGTAAAATGAAATTGCCGGGATTAGATGATATAAAAAATATATAATAAATTGTTTTTAACAAATTTTATAAAAAAACGTCTTAAAAGACTTGAAATTTGGATAAAATTAAGCTATTATATAAATAATAAACAGTATTTGGTAAAAAGGGGTTGTTATATTATGCAGCTTGTAAATGACGCAAGCAATGAACGCTCGGAGCTTGATTTGTTTCATAGTGGCGAGAATTACCACGCTTACAATTATCTGGGAGCGCATAAGACAACTATCGACGGTAGGGAAGGCGTTATATTCCGTACATGGGCGCCTAATGCAAAAACCGTATCGGTTGTCGGTTCCTTTAACGGTTGGGATCGTAATCAGCACAGAATGAACAGGATATCGGATGGCGGTGTGTGGGAGTGCTTTATCCCCGAAATCGTTGAACCATATGCTATATACAAATACAGCATAGAAACATTTGATGATGTTTGTATGATGAAATCGGATCCGTATGCCCATCATTATGAGACACGTCCTAACAATGCTTCGGTATTTTTCGATATAGACGGATTTGAATGGCATGACGGGGATTGGGAAAAGACCAAGCATGAACATGAATCCTACAGCAGCCCGATGAATATATATGAGGTTCATGCGGGTTCATGGAGAAAATATAAGGACGGCAATTATTTTTCCTACAGCAAGCTTGCAGATGAGCTTATTCCGTATGTAAAGGAAATGGGTTATACCCATATAGAGCTTATGCCGCTGACGGAATATCCGTTTGATGCATCATGGGGATATCAGGTGACAGGATATTTTGCCGTAACTTCAAGATATGGCGGCCCGTTTGATTTTATGGAGTTTGTTGATAAATGCCATGCGGCAGGTATATATGTAATTATGGACTGGGTTCCCGCACATTTTCCGAGGGATGCGTTCGGACTTGCACGCTTTGACGGTACACCGTGCTATGAATATGCGGATCCGAGAAAGGGCGAGCATAAGGACTGGGGTACTCTCGTGTTTGACTACGGCAGAAATGAGGTTGTGAGCTTCCTTGTTTCAAGCGCTATATTCTGGATGGATTATTACCACATAGACGGACTCCGTGTGGATGCTGTTGCTTCGATGCTTTATCTTGACTACAGCAGAAGGGACGGCGAATGGGTTCCGAATAAATTCGGCGGAAAAGAAAACCTTGAAGCGGTTGCTTTCCTGCAAAGGCTTAATGAGGCTGCTTTCAAATATTATCCCGAGGTGCTGATGATAGCCGAGGAATCAACATCATGGCCGATGGTTTCAAGACCTACATATTCGGGGGGGCTCGGTTTTAACTATAAATGGAATATGGGCTGGATGAATGATATGCTTCATTACATTTCACTCGATCCGCTCTATCGTCCGTTTAACCATGATAACCTTACTTTCTCGTTCTTCTATGCATTTTCCGAGAACTTCATACTTCCGATTTCACATGATGAGGTTGTTTACGGAAAGGCTTCGCTTATAAATAAGATGCCGGGTTCTTATGAGCAGAAGTTTGCAGGGGACAGGACCTTTGTTGCGTATATGATGGCACACCCCGGTAAGAAGCTTACCTTCATGGGTACGGAATTCGGACAATTCAAGGAATGGGACTATGCAACAGAGCTTGATTGGCTTCTTCTTCAATATCCGGCGCATAATGACCTTAAAAATTTCTTTAAGCAGGTAAATAAATTCTATCTCGAAAATTCACCGTTCTGGGAAGTTGATTATTCGTGGGACGGCTTCTCTTGGATATCCAACGATGACTATACACAAAGTGTAATAAGCTTTAGAAGAATTAATAAAAAGGGTAATGAAATTATTGTTGTTTGTAATTTCCAGCCTGTTCTCCGTGAGAATTACCGTATAGGTGTGCCGATTGACGGTACGTATTCGGAGGTATTTAATACAGAGGCAAAGGAATTCGGCGGCTGCGGTATTACCAACGGTTCATCTATCGTATCAGATGAAATAGGTATGCATGGCTTTGAGCAGTCAATATCGCTGACACTGCCGCCGATGTCCGTTCTCTATCTGAAATGCGTACGCAAAAAGCCGAAAAGAAAGCCCAAGACCGCTGCGGACAGCAAGTCTAAGGGAACAAAAAAGACCGCTGCGGGCAGCAAGTCAAAGGAAACAAAGAAGACTTCTGACGGGGCAAAGGCGACAAAGCCTAAGACAAGAGCCAAAAAAACGACTAAAACAGAGTCGTGATACATAAGTTTCATAAAATAAAATAATGAGGAGGAATACTAAATGTATCCAAAACAGGAAGTAGTTGCCATGCTGCTTGCAGGCGGACAGGGCAGCCGACTCGGGGTGCTGACGCAAAAGCTTGCAAAGCCGGCAGTGCCGTTCGGAGGAAAATACCGTATAATTGATTTTCCGCTTTCAAACTGTGTAAACTCAGGCATAGATGCTGTCGGAGTTCTTACACAGTACCAGCCGCTCGTGCTTAATGAGTATATCGGAAACGGTCAGCCTTGGGATCTTGACAGCAATAACAGCGGTGTAAGCGTTCTTTCACCGTATCAACAGGTTAAGGGAGCTGATTGGTATTCGGGTACCGCTAATGCTATTTATCAGAATATCAATTACATAGACAGGTATAACCCTGATTATGTGGTTATTCTTTCGGGTGACCATATCTATAAGATGGATTATTCAAAGATGATAGCCGCTCATAAGGCTAATAATGCCGATTGTACCATTGCAGTTATAGATGTACCGCTTGCGGAGGCTTCCCGCTTCGGTATTATGAATACAAATCCGGACGGCTCTATCTATGAGTTTGAAGAAAAGCCTGCCAAACCGAAAAGCACAAATGCTTCAATGGGTATTTATGTGTTCAGCTATGACAAGCTGCGTAAATATCTTATTGAGGACGAAGAGGACGAAAATTCAAGCCATGATTTCGGTAAGGATGTTCTTCCGAAGATGCTTGATGACGGACTGAGAATGTTTGCTTATCAGTTCCAGGGCTATTGGAAGGATGTAGGAACAATAGACAGTCTTTGGGAATCCAATATGGATCTCCTTGACCCGAATGTACCGCTTGATCTTACGGATGAGTCATGGAAGATATATTCAAGAAATCCCGTTGTTCCTCCGCAGTATATAGCGGAAAGTGCAACAGTACAGAATTCACTCATCGCAGACGGCTGCTCAATCAGCGGTTCGGTTGATTTCTCCGTTCTTTTCTCGAATGTTGTTGTGAAGAAGGGTGCGGTTGTTCAGGATTCGATAATAATGCCCGGCTCTGTTATTGAGGAGGGTGCTGTGGTTCAGTATGCTATTGTGTCGGAAAATACCGTTATAGGCAAAAATGCAGTTATCGGCGCACGTCCGGAAACAATAGAGGACAAGGAACAATGGGGTATCGCGGTTATAGGTGATAATCTGAAAATAGGCAGCGGTGCAAAAATAGCACCTAAGACAATGGTTTCAAAAGATGTAGAGGGGGTTGAGGAATAATGCGCGGAAACAATATTATGGGAATTATCTTCGCCAATCTGCATGAGGATCTTGTCAGTGCTCTTACGGATGTAAGAATTATGGGTGCGGTTCCTTTCGGCGGCAAATATCGTCTTATAGATTTCCCGCTTTCCAATATGGTTAATTCGGGTATCAACAAGGTAGGCGTTCTTACAAAAAGCAACTATCAGTCTATTATGGATCATCTCGGAACGGGTAAGGCTTGGGATCTTTCGAGAAAACAGGGAGGTCTTTTCATACTTCCTCCTTTTACAAATGCAAATGATTATTCCAACCGTATAACGACTCTTAACAGTATTCTTCCGTTCCTACAGAATTCTACACAGGAATATGTTGTGATATCCGACTGTGACACTGTATGTAATATAGATTTTCAGGATGTATGCAGAAAGCACCTTGAAAATAATGCGGATATTACTCTTGTATATAAGAGGGATGTACTTCCCGAAAAGCTTCATGCTCCGACTATACTTTCGTTTGACAGGAACGGAAAGGTTATTGATGTTCTTATTACCAACAATGTTGAGGGACCGTGCAGCTTCTATATGAATATGCTGTTTATGAAGAGAGAGCTTCTTATCGAGCTTGTGAATAAATGCATAAGTAAGAATACACTCAATTTCAAGAGGGATATACTCCAGGTTGAATATAAGAATCTTAGTGTTTACGGATATGAATTCAAGGGCTTCTCAAAGGTAATCACGTCTATGAATGATTACTTCAATGCGAATATGGCTCTTATGGAGCCTGAGGTAAGGGCGGATCTGTTTAACAGTGATAACCCGATTTATACAAAGGTAAGAGATGATATGCCGACAAAATACGGCCTTGGCTCAAAGGTTAAGAATTCTCTTATTGCCAACGGCTGTACGATTGAGGGCGAGGTTGAAAACAGTATCCTGTTCAAGGGTGTACATATCGGAAAGGGTACGAAGGTTTCAAATTGTGTAATTATGCAGGATACAAAAGTTGGTGCAAACAGCAGCCTGAGTTATATTATAGTGGATAAGGATGTTACTATCGGAGATGAAAAGACTCTCATGGGCACACTTTCATATCCTCCCTACTACAGCAAGGGAAGTGTTGTTTGAGCTGATCTGATATATTAATCGGAGGTGCGTTAGTAATATGAAGGTTTTGTTTGTTGCAAGTGAGGCACAGCCGTTTGCAGCTTCGGGTGGACTTGCTGATGTTGCGGGTTCACTGCCGCACGCGCTGCGACAAAGGCTTATAGGCTGTAGGATCGTCATGCCGCTGTATGATGAAATCCCACAGAGTCTTAAGGATCAGATGCGTTTTATTACAAGCTTTTCCGTGCCTGTTTCATGGAGAAGGCAGTATTGCGGCGTATTTGAAATGAGATATAACGGTGTAATATATTATTTTATTGATAATCAGTATTATTTTCAGCGTCAGGGTCTTTACGGACATTATGATGATGCGGAGAGATTTGCATATTTTTCAAGAGCTGTTCTTGAGATGCTTCCGTATATTGATTTCAAGCCCGATATAATTCATTGTAATGACTGGCAGACTGCACTTGTTCCTACATATTATAATCTGTTCTATGCACAGAACGATTGGTATAGCGGAATAAAAACCATATTTACAATACACAATATCCAATATCAGGGCAAATACGGCACGGAATTGTATGAGGAGGTTGTCGGGATACCTCCGCATGGCAGATCAATACTTGACTGTGACGGATGCATAAATTACATGAAGGGTGCCATAGAAACGGCGAATCGTGTAACGACTGTAAGTCCGAGTTATGCGTGGGAGATACGTGACCCATGGTTTGCACACGGACTTGACAGTATTCTCAATGCGAGGGCATGGAAGCTGAGAGGTATCCTCAACGGAATTGATACAACGTCATACAATCCTGCAACGGATATACAGCTTTATGCACATTATAGTGCTGATGATCTTTCGGGAAAGGCTGTGAACAAGCAAAAGCTTCAAGAAAGACTGGGACTTGAGCAAAATCCCGATATTCCCATAATTGCCATGGTAACGAGGCTTGTTTCGCACAAGGGGCTTGATCTTGTTAAGTATGCGCTTGATCAGCTTATGCGTGAGGAGTACGTACAGTTTGTAATGCTCGGTTCGGGCGATTGGGAGTATGAGAGCTTTTTCCGTTCTATGCAGGACAGATATAAAGGAAGGCTTTGTGCTTGTCACGGATTTATTCCCGAGTTATCGAGGAAGATATATGCGGGTGCGGATATATTTCTTATGCCGTCAAAGGCCGAGCCGTGCGGACTTTCGCAGATGATTGCACTAAGGTACGGTACGATTCCGGTTGTTCGTGAGGTAGGCGGTTTGCGTGATTCCATACAGGACAGCGGAACAGGCGGAGGAAACGGATTTACGTTTGCTAATTATGATGCCATGGATATGCTCGGATGCATAAGGAGGGCGATTGCCGGCTACTGGCAGCGTGACGGTTGGGAGATACTTGTCAAGCGTGCCATGAACTGCGACAACAGTTGGGCAAAATCCGCCACAGAATACATCAATCTCTATCGGGAAGTAATGAATGAATGATAACTTGCTGATAGTTTTTCCGTCACAAATAACTCGTGGCGAGCAAACGGCAGTTTTAGGTCAAGCCTTTTTCAAAAGGCTTGCGGGCGGCGTGCCGCCGCTGTCATGTTCGCGGGTTCGCTCACTGCGTTCGCTTTGGTTGTTTTGGCGGTAAGTCTGTTTCCGCGATGGTTAGTTTTCCTGACGGAATGCGGCAGAAAGTGTCGAGAGCGGCTCTTACGTGCCGCTCCGCAATAAGAAAGTTATGGCGGGCAGAACATCAGTTTTAGGTCAAGCCTTTTTCAAAAGGCTTGCGGAGTCCAGAGGCAGAGCCTCTGGTCGCCGTCCGCAGACGGCGAAATTCCCAATTTTTCATAACTTGGTCAAGGGGCTTATGGAAGCTCGGAAGTGATTTCACTGGTTATAGAAGAGACTCCGTTGTATAATGTATTTGTAAATAAAATTATCGCACAATGCGGTTATTAAAAGAGGACAGGTCACAGCTTTTTATAAGACTGACCTGTCCTTTGTTCTTTATATACAGTTCTTTATATACAGAAAGATTGTGAAAACCGGCTTGAGTTTGTAAAAAATGCCATTGCCGGCGGCGTGCCGCCGCTGTCAATCCGTAATTAGTTTTCTTAGGAAAATTAGTCTATTGCTCGACCATTACTTCACTCGATGAACAAGAGATGAGTTTGTCATTTGTAGTTGCGGAGCGGCGTGCCGCCGCTGTCAGTTCGTAATTAATTTACTCAGGCAAATTAATCTTTAGCTCGACCATATATTTACTCGATGAATAAGTGATAAGTTTGTCATTTGTAGTTGCGGAGCGGCTTGCAGAGCCGCTCTCGACATTTTCTGCCGTATTCCGTCAGGCAAACTAATTATCGCGGAGCGGCGTGCCGCCGCTGTCAATACGTAACTAATTTACTCAGGCAAATCAGTTTATGGCTCGACCATAAATTCACTCAATGAACAAGAGATGAGTTTGTCATTTGTGGATACGGAAAGCCTCGCAAGAGGCTTTCACGACACCCTCTTCCGCCCACCGACAGGCAATTTAATTATCGCGGAAATAGACTCCCCTCCACTATAAACAAAGCGAACGCAGTGAGCGAACCCGCGAATTGCCCGCGGGGGCTCCCCGCTAGTATTGCCTGCCCCAGTATACCATGTGCTTGGCGGGATTGCCGCAGCATACGCATACGTCACTTAAATGATCCTCAACAAAAGGAATGCAACGGGATTTTACTCCGCCCGTTTCGTCCTTTAACCGATCTTCACAAGCACTGTCACCACACCACATGGCCTTTATGAAGCCCGGCTTGTTTTTCGCAATATCAAGAAATTCCTCGTGCGTGCGTGCCTCAAAGGTCTTTGACCTGAGATTTTCAAGAGCGGCATTGTAAAGACTTTCATGTATGTCAACAAGAAGATTATTGATTTCTTCCTCAACATTGTCAAGAGAAACAAATTTTTTCTCCCTCGTATCTCTCCTTACAAGTACACATTGATTGCTCTCTATATCCTTCGGTCCTATTTCAAGACGAACAGGAACACCAAGCATCTCATATTGACTGAATTTCCATCCCGGTGCCTTGTCACTGTCGTCAAGCTTTACTCTGAGGTCCGCATCAATAAGCCTGTTTTTAAGCTCTGATGCCTTTTCGAGAACTCCCTCTTTTTTCTGTGCTATAGGAATTATGGCAACCTGTATGGGCGCGATTTTAGGAGGAAGAACAAGTCCGTCATCGTCACTGTGTACCATGATTATAGCACCTATCATTCTCGTCGATACACCCCATGATGTCTGGAACGGATACTGAAGTGTGTTATCTCTGCCCGTAAAGGTAATATTAAAGCTTCTTGCAAAGCCATCGCCGAAGAAATGAGATGTGCCGCCCTGAAGTGCAACACCGTTATGCATCATAGGCTCAATGGTATAGGTTTCTTCCGCTCCCGCAAATTTTTCCTTTTCCGTTTTTCTGCCCGTTACAGCCGGTATGGCAAGGGTTTCCTTGTAGAAGTCCGTGTATACCTGTAACATCCTCAGCGTTTCTTCACGAGCCTCCTCAGCCGTTTCATGCATTGTATGACCCTCCTGCCATAAAAACTCGGAGGTTCTCAGGAACGGACGAGTTGTCTTTTCCCAACGTACTACCGAACACCACTGATTGTAAAGCTTCGGCAGATCACGGTATGAATTTATAACCTTTGCAAAATGCTCGCAAAAGAGTGTTTCAGATGTCGGGCGGACACAGAGCCTTTCGCTCAGTTCCTCACTTCCTCCGACAGTTACCCACGCACACTCGGGAGCAAAGCCTTCAACATGATCCTTCTCCTTCTGCAACAGGCTTTCGGGGATAAACATGGGCATATATACATTTTCATGTCCTGTTTTCTTGAATCTTCTGTCAAGATCATGCTGAATGTTTTCCCATATTGCATATCCGTGCGGACGGATAACCATACATCCCTTTATTCCCGAATAATCGGCAAGCTCCGCCTTTTTTACTATATCGGTATACCATTTTGCGAAATCTTCATCCCGTGAAGTAATAGCTTCAACAAGCTTTTTCTGCTGTGCCATTTCTTTCAATCCTTTCACTTATCTTAATAAACATATCGTCTTTTATTATATATTCTTTTGCAGGATTTTTCAATACCGGCTACGGTATCATATCTGACTCATTATATCCATACATATGCTCATAGGTGATTGGTCGGCATTTATTATAATATCCGCCGCGTCACGATAGAGTGGAAGTCGTTTATTATATAATTCACGAATGGCATTCTCCTTGTCCTCACGGTTGAGAAGCGGTCGCGTCGTATCATTTTTGAGTCTTGAGGCAATTTTTTCTACGGGTACATCAAGCAGAATGATTATTCCGCTCTTATGGAGTATATCTACGTTTTCCCTGAAGGTAAGCGTTCCTCCGCCCGCTGCTAAGATTATTCCTCTTTTTCCCGAAAGCTCTTTTGCTGCCTCTCTTTCGAGCATACGGAAATGCTCCTCGCCGCTTTCCTCAAAAATTTCGGAAATGGTTTTGTTCTGTTTTTTTTCTATATAGCTGTCAAGGTCAATAAATGACATACCGTTTTTCTTGGCAAGCAATGCTCCTACCGTACTTTTACCGCAGCCCATAAAGCCGCAGAGTATAATATTTTTTTGTCTCATTTTTATACTTTCTCCATTCATATAATCTGATAGCTTGTGTTTCAGAAATTTTTCTCCAGTTCATTTGAGGTGTCCTCGATAAGCTGATTTATATCGTCTGTTTTATATTCCGAACCGTCCCATATTTCGTGCGAAACAACTGCCTGCCATACCAGCATGGACATTCCTCCGACAGCCCTCAGACCGTTTGCTTTTGCAGCCTGTATAAGCCTTGTTTCAAGGGGGTTATATATTGCATCGAATATGTTTCTGCACCTTGTTATAACGCCCTCGGATACAGGCATTGCATCCGTTTTAGGATACATACCGACGGGTGTTGCATTTACAAGAAGATCAAAGCTTCCTTCTTTTTCAATATCAGGAAGGATACAGGTGTGAATATCGGATATTCCCAGCTTTTCTTTTACCTCAGCGGCAAGTGTGTCGCGTATTTCCACATCCTCCGGACGTACAGATACCGTTATATTGCATCCTGCAAGGGCAGCCTCATATATAAAAGTTCTTGCAACTCCTCCGCATCCCAGTATACATATATCTCCGGCAAAGGGAATATTGTTGGCTGCAAGTGCTTTCAGAAATCCGTCCGGGTCTGTTGTATAGCCCTTACGCACTGTACCGTTTCTCACAGTATTTACAGAACCGTATAATTCCGCCTTTTTGTCGAGCTCGTCAAGAAACGGTATCACAGCCTGTTTGTCGGGTATTGTAACATTATAACCCGCAAGCTCGTTAAGTGCGGAGATTTTTTCCGGAAACTCCTCAGGGGCAACATCCAATATTGTATACGTGCCCTTTTCACCCGAAAGCTCAAATAATCTTTTGTGGATGAAAGGCGACATCGTATGACCTATCGGGTGACCTATAACGGCAAATTTTCTTTCTGACATATCATTACCTCCGTGT
Source organism: uncultured Clostridia bacterium (assembly GCA_947585965.1). Classification (GTDB taxonomy): domain Bacteria; phylum Bacillota; class Clostridia; order Oscillospirales; family Acutalibacteraceae; genus UBA1213. The sequence goes on along the minus strand of CANPXK010000028.1, from coordinate 2,616 downwards.
TTTTAATAAAAGCTATAAGTATTAGCGGTGTTTTTTATAAAATTTTATAAATTATTGGAAAAATATTAATAAATTGTAATTTACGTATTGACAAATCGCTAAATTACTTATAAGATTTAAGTGTAAGAAAGTTGTGCTCGGCGGCGTTCGTTCCGCATAAACCTATTGTAGCATAAACTATATGTTTTTGTCCACAGCGGAAAGCGGGAAGCACACATTTTTTTATTGATTATTTTATTTTAGGAGGATTTATTTATGGTACTTGAAAAGGTAAAAGCGATTCTTAGCGAGCAGTTCGATGTTGAGGAGGATTCAATCACCCCCGAAACATCAATCATCAATGATCTTTCGGCTGATTCCCTTGATGTTGTAGATCTTCTCACAACCATCAATGACGAGTTTGGCGTTGAGGTTCCGGACGAGGAAGTTGAAAATGTAAAGACCGTTGAGGATCTCGTAAACTACATCGAAGCTCATCAGTAATAAATAATACTGTAATGTTTTGAAGTTAATTATTCAATAACATTTATATCAAAGACCCGACCACAGGATGTCCTATGGTCGGGCTGTTTTTTTGGGGGAAGAGGGGGAGTGCTGAATTTACGGGAATTGAATCTGCGGAGGTGTTAGTCGCCGCATAATTCAGCCATTGCCCATAATTTCGTCATATGCCTTTTTGAGTGCAAATACCTTGCGTGCAACCTCATCAAATTTATCGGGTGTAAGGGATTGTGCTCCGTCCGAAAGTGCGTGTCCGGGGTCGTTATGCACCTCTATCATAAGCCCGTCCGCACCTGCTGCAACAGCTGCAAGGGACATCTGTTCAACGAGAGAGGCTTTCCCTGTTGCATGGCTCGGGTCAACGATAACAGGGAGGTGGCAAAGCTTCTTTACAACGGGCACAGCGGAAAGATCAAGGGTATTTCTGGTCGCCGTTTCGTATGTTCTTATTCCTCTTTCGCAGAGTATTACCTTATCATTGCCGCCTGCCATTATATATTCGGCGCTCATTATCCATTCTTCAATGGTATTTGCAAGACCCCGTTTGAGGAGGATAGGCTTGTCGATTTTTCCGAGCTGCTTGAGAAGCTCAAAATTCTGCATATTTCTTGCACCGACCTGAATTATATCCACGCCCTCGAACATATCTATATGTGCTGAGCTCATTATTTCTGTTACTATCGGAAGTCCCGTTGCCTTTCTTGCACCCTTGAGGAGGTCAAGACCCTCTGATTTCAGTCCTTGGAAGGAATAAGGAGAGGTACGCGGCTTAAATGCACCGCCTCTGAGAAATGTTGCTCCTGCCGCCTTAACCCTTTCGGCTACATAATTTATTTGTTCTTCGGATTCGACAGAGCACGGACCTGCCATTATGCAAAGACTCCCATCGCCGATTTTTTGTCCTGTGGGAAACTCTATAACGGTATTGTCGGGGTGGAATTTACGGTTAGCCTTTTTATACGGCTCCTGAACCCGCTTTACGTTTTCCACAATTTCCTGTGCGCTTATCCAGTCCTCGTCAATCTGAGTTGTATCGCCTATAAGACCCAGTACGGTCGATTCCACGCCTACCCATGTATTTACTGTTACATTATATTTCTCCTCCAGAGAGGCCTTGAAAAGTATAAGCTGTTCCTTGGGGGTATTCGGTTTAAGTACGATAATCATAATTTTTCCTCCTTTGAATTAATATGAAAACCGGAATCCGTGCGGACTCCGGCTGCTGTTTATAAATACAGTTGTTTTACACTGATTGTACAGCTTTGGGAGGACACGAAACCGTTACCCATACAAAAAGTTTGCATGGATACAAAATATATTCACTAAATCGCACAAGTAATAATTTTATCATGGTCTTATGCCTCCTGCGGCGGTATCTGTTATTCATAATAACACTATTGCTTTAAATTGTCAAGGCTTTAAATTATAAAAGCGGAATATGTCATTAATAATACCGCCGCCCCGATTTCAATTTTTCCGGGGCGGCGATAATATATTGTTTTATTTTACCGTAATTCTGCAAGTTGCCTTTTTTCCGTTTGTGGTTTTTACGGTTATTGTAGCCGTACCCTTAGCCTTAGCTGTGACCTTACCGTTTTTAACAGTTGCAACCTTGCTGTTGGATGTAGACCATGTAACGGTGTTAATAACATTCTTGCTTGGTGAAACTGTCGCCTTGAGGGTGTATGTTTTGCCCTTGTTGAGCGTTGCGGAGGTTTTGCTAAGCTTAACGCTTGTCGGAAGGTTTTTAACCGTAACCTTGCAGGTAGCTTTCTTGCCGTTGGCTGTTTTTACGGTTATTGTTGCCGTACCCACACCCTTGGCAGTTATCTTACCGTTAGATACTGTGGCAACCTTTTTATTTGAGGTCGTCCACGTTACCTTTTTGTTTGTAGCATTACTCGGCTTTACGGTTGCCTTAAGTGTAGTGGTCTTTCCCTTGCCGAGTGTAACAGATGTTTTGCTCAGTTTTACGCTTGTCGGATTAACGGTTTTCGGGTTCTTTACAGTTACTTTACATGTTGCTTTTTTGCCGTTAGCTGTTTGTGCGGTAATAGTTGCCGTACCTGTAGCTTTAGCTGTTATTTTACCGTTTGATACCGTCGCAACCTTGCT
>CANPXK010000027.1 GCA_947585965.1 uncultured Clostridia bacterium | reverse complement strand
AGTTAGAATAACTCCCATGGTTTTTACCACGGGAGTTTCGCTTTTCTATATTACACTGGTTTATTGAGGGGATACAATCAAGCAATCCAATCCGGAAGACTGCTCCGCATTTTCCTATACTGCCATCCTCATCTGGTATGGCGTGCGGTAGCCATCATAGCTGTGCTGCGTCCACGCTTCTTCCCACGCTTAGGTGCGCCCAAATAGGCTTCATCCATCTCAATGAACCCATTGAGCAAATAGTTTTGGTCTCGGTCACGCATGGCTTTGCGGATTCGGACCAAAAGATACCAGGCACTTTCATAGGACTATTCAAGCTGTCTGGCCATGCCTTTCGCTGAGATACCGCGCTTATCGATGGCGTACAGGTAAATGTCCCAGAACCATACAGCTTTCGATGTGCTTTTTCGACAGTCTGAGACGCGAAGCGTCTCATGTTAGTGCACCCATTTTGCCTTGCACAGTTTCTGCAAAAATATCTAAATTTCTACTTGAGTTTTGTTAGCAGGTCTTTCAATTATTATTTTATCTGCATATATTCCTTATATTTATACATATCAATCATAATTTAGTGATGTTTGCGATACCAAAAAAATGTTGCAGTTTATAGCTTCGTATTCTCTTTAGATCTTGATAACCGCATTTCAAAATGTATAATTCTACTTTCTGTTTATCTTATTGGCTAACTTTCTATATTCTATTAGAATTCGTTTCGATGTTATTAAATACGGAACATATGCAATAACTGGTAGAGTCAAGGGCAAAAAATCAATATCAAGCGTGCTTCTATAATAAGTACTATTAATATAATAAGCCCCGCCGATAAAAACAAAATTCACAAAAAGTTCAATAAAGGAAACAACTAATTTAAATTGTTTATAGTAAACGAACTTTAGTTCATCAAAAATCACAAACAATATCACCGATATAGCAAATATAACAGGTACAATCTTGTTATTTGCATCTGTATAGCGAACAACATTAACGATAATAATATTCGTAATTGCAACTATTGCCGAAAGAACAACAAAAGTTGAAGAAAAGAATATTTTTTTAAAGCAGGTATCATTATTATTCATCAAATAACTACTGACTTCTTCCGAAGATGTAGTGATTTGCACATCGGAGATATTACGTTTCATTAAAGTAGATGCATTGAAACATGTCCTTCGAAAAAGGACAATATTAACAATCGAGAGAACAACCTGAAAGGCCAAACAGACAAAATACAATCTGGATAAAAACAGAGTGGTAGACATCAAAAAACCATTAAATGTTATAACAAGCGAAATACCTAAACAGCCTATTAAAGAAAACTTTGATTTTATGGAATACTTTTCATAAAGCGATACGCATTTTATCAAAAACAAAAAGAAAAACACATAGGCAGAAAGATTCCAGATAGAATCATTAGAATTAACAGCTGACTCGATTGTTGGGTATAGTATACTGTTCAAAACAAGTAAAATCAAAATGACAAATGCATGTCTGACATCGTTTTTTTTCATTAAAATCTCCATTCTACCGTCTTTTATTTGAAAACACAAATAGTAATGAAAGGTGCGACTCCTCTGTGTTCTCGATTGATGGAGGATATGGTGGTCGTAAAAACCTATCATTTTAAACGGCATTATAATTAGTGTATGTCTCGTTACTTTGTGCTAATAAAGGAATTTCATAACCCTCCATACCAATGAATTTATTATACATCAAGTTAACTGTAATGTAAAGTCATCACCACACAACTCTGTTGGTGCAGATTTATCGTCAAATTCTTCATTCGAGAATAAAAGGCATCTTAGTTAATGTCTGCTGAACAACCAAAAAGCACAGCCGCATCTGGGGCGAAAACGGTGCTTTTTGGTTGCTTTGGTGCAAGGCTTTTTGAAGCAAACGCAAAAAAACCTTGCACTTAGCTTTCAGCCGTGTCTCGGTTGAAAGCTAAAACAGACGGCAATCAAGGCGAACTGAACACAGAAGTCATGATTTTCTGTGAATCCACGGGGTGTAAAACATACCGTGGATTGAAAGCCGTTCGCAAACGGCTTTATTCAGTACGCATTAGTTATTATTAGCCATCATGTCAGGGAATGGTTTTTAATATAAATCTTAAACATATACGTCATCAAGGGTTAACTTGGAATTGTACAACGTTGCTCAAGCAAATATGTATTAAACAAAGTTCAGCGATAACATTTGACTGAAAAAGTTGCACAATTAACTCGTTGGTAAGTTTATGGGCAAAAGAGCCTTGTAAATTGAAATTAACCGTGGTTATTTTGTGGTCGTCCACCCACCATGAACCTCATTTACATATTCATAAGCACGCAGAAATGGCATATGTTACGATTGTTTTTTATAGTAGTATACGCTTAGAATAGAGAGGAGCGAGTAATAGCGGTTCTGCTCCTGTGGCTGGGCGTTATTAGACTACAATCAGAGCATAGCAAATATACAAAAAAGTAGTTCTCTTCGCCTGATTGTACGAAATCAATAGTGGTTTCTGAATTACAAATATTGTCGATCCGGACGACGCATTGGTTTTACATAGCACAAGCTTCTTTTGGATATCTCGTATCTTAAAATAATTCTATTTTACAGACACACCAATTCCGTATGGAAGTCCAAACCATGTATACTTTGGAGCTATATTAATTCCTTTTCCCTGCATAAGAGCATCTATGACAGTATATCCACAACTGAGAAGTGCTGAAACTCCAATTACTGCAAAAACAATTCCAAGAATTTTGGAAACAGCACCAATTGCACATGAAACTTTAGCTATTCCAGCGGCTAAAAGAGTATATGCTTTGTAGGCTCCAATGGCAACAAGGGTAGAACCAACAGGGTTGAACGCTACTGAATAGAAACAAGCTTTGCAGCAAGACCAAAGTTTCGAGTTTGAAATGTATAGACCTCCATCAACATAAGTCATTTCTTCCTCGCTGACAACAGCATAGTTATTATCATCAAGCTGCGCAATACCGTCTAAAAGCCGGGAATTGGGAATTGTACCTATTGCGGCAAATACTCCGTCAACACCCAGCAGTTTTTCCTCATTGTTCTGTTTCAGCCTGATTGAGCCTACCTTCTTATCACCTGATATTTCAAGCGGTACAGCGTTCAATACAGTCTTTATATTTTCGGTATCAACAACTGTTTTTTGCAGAGTCTTATTTGCCCTGAATTCGGCTCTGCGATGAACAAGATAAACCGTGCGGGCTGTTTTTGAAAGCAGTACGGCATCCTGCAAAGCGGTATCTCCTCCGCCTATGACTGCGACTGTTTTATCTTTATAAAACGCTCCGTCACATACTGCACAATAGGAAACTCCTTTGCCCAAAAACTCACCCTCGCCCTTTATATCGAGCTTTTTAGGATTTGCACCTGCGGCATAAATAATTGTTTTTGTCCGAAGCGTCTTATCATCGGTAAGGACTATATCATAGCCCCCCTCAGACGGATTTATTCTTTCAGCCTCACCCTCATAGAACTCAACGCCGAGAGAAACAGCGTGCTGTCGGAATTTTTCGCCCAAATCATAGCCGCTTTCGCCATACAGACCCGGATAGTTGTCAACTCTTTCGCTTTCGGCAATCTGACCTGTTCCCATATACTGCTTTTCAATAACAATTGCATTTAATTGCGCGCGTTTGGCATAAATTGCGGCAGATAAGCCTGCCGGACCGCTGCCTATAATAATTACATCATACATATGCTAACCTCAAAATGACGGTATATCTTACTTAATAACCAATTCCTCTTTTTCTGCATTATCCCCCTGGATCTTAAAGGAGTTGAGCACAGGCTTTTCCCTGTCCATAAGTGATAATATCATATAACTTGCTTTGCTGTCAAATGCAAGCCTTTTATCCTCGTCGGAAGGACGTGACGGGGATTCGGGATGCGAATGCCAGTTACCGAGGGGAACAAACCCCGAGGCTCTCATATCCTTTATCGCCGCAAGCTGTTCCTTAGAATCAAGTGAAAAGTGCTCGTTTGAATGATCTGTATTGGTGAGCAGATATACCTTTTTTATAATTTTATCGCCGCCCTTAATCTCCCCCGCAATAAGTCCGCAGGCTTCATTCGGGAGCTCCTTAAAAGCGTGTTCTACAATCCTATTATAGTCTGATTTACTTAAAATAATCATAAAACACCATCACATTCTGCCTGCTCATAGTCTATAAGCTCCGTGATAGTCGGGTGTGTACCGCAAATCGCACAATCATCGGTCTTTGTGGGAAGCTTAATCTTACGGAACTCCATTGTCAGGGCATCATAGGTAAGCAAATAGCCTGTAAGAAGATCGCCGACACCGAGTATATATTTTATTGCTTCCATAGCCTGCAGGCTCCCGATAACACCGCCCATTGCTCCGATAACGCCCGCCTGCTTACAGGTCGGAACAGCATCCTTTGGCGGCGGATTTTTAAATACGCATCTGTAGCAAGGACCTTTTCCGGGAACATATGTCATAAGCTGACCCTTGAAACGTATTATTCCTGCGTGAGAAAAAGGCTTTTTAGCCATTACACAGGCGTCATTGATAAGAAACTTTGCCGGGAAATTATCAGTACCGTCAATTATAAAATCATAATCCTTTATCAAATCAAGAATGTTCTCGCTTGTTACAAAGGTACGGTAGGTATTTACCTTGACGTCGGGATTCATTTCCTCCATTGTTTCCTTTGCCGAAAGAACCTTCGCCTTTCCGACATCCTTAGTAGCATGGATAATCTGTCTTTGCAGATTAGAGAGGTCAACCTCGTCTGCATCCGCAATACCGATTGTACCCACACCCGCCGCTGCAAGATACATTGCGGCAGGCGCACCCAGACCTCCTGCACCGATTATAAGAACTTTGCCGGCAAGTAGCTTTTTCTGTCCTTTTACCCCGACCTCTTTCAGAATAATATGTCGGGAATAACGCTCAATCTGTTCATTGGTAAATCCCATTACTGACCGCCTCCCATGAAATACAGAAATTCAACATTGTCACCGTCACTTATTACCGTACTTTCAAATTCGCCGCTTTCAACAAACTCATCATTTATTGAAACCGTAACATACATGGGTGTTTCGACATTTTCATCAACAATAAGCTGAGCAACCGTCAATCCGTCCTTAACCTCTTTTTTCTCGCCTGCAACTGTAATAAACATGGTAATTATCCCCTTTTTATAAAATTTCGGTAATATCCGATTTTTTGATTGTACCCCTTAAACGTGCCGTTTCCTGACCGTCCTTGAAAAGAATCAATGTCGGTGCCGCCTGAACCTCATATTTCTGTGCAAGCTCCGTATCAAAATTGATATTTATTTTTACAACCTTCAGTCGGTCGGAGTATTCATCTTCAACATCCGCCAATACAGGCGATAAACGCTTGCATGGAACGCAGCTGTCCGAATAAAAATCCGCCAACACGGGAACATCGGATTTCAGAACCTCATTTTCAAAATCCTGTGCACTAACACGAGCAGCCATTCAGCCACCTACTTTCCTTACTATAAGATTATAGGTACCGTCCTCATTATCAATAAGCTTTAAGATTTGGTGACCCTCCTCCTTTATGCTTCTCGGAACATTCTGAACGGGCTCGCCGTCATTCATTTTTATCGACAGTATCTGTCCTTCATCGAGTTCCTCAAGTGCTACCTTTGCTTTAACGAATGTAGTCGGGCAGACCACATCGGTAATATCCACTGTATCATCAATTATATATTCACTCATTGTATGCCTCCATAATTGCTTTCTCAAATTTATCCTTTCCTACCCTGTCGATAGTGAACTTGAATCTTTCCCCGGCATTTGCATTGTCCTCAAAGAAACGTATCGCCGCATCGCATATTTTCATAAGCTTATCCTTATCCTCAATAAAGGGTATTACGGTTTCTCCCTTATTTATGCTGTTTCCGAATAAGCCTCCGAAAGAAACTATGTAACCGTCGGCAGTATCCCAAGCCTCAGTCGGACAGGACTTATAACATCGTCCGCAGAAATTGCATTTGTCATTATCAACTTTGATTTTCCCGTCCGTTATAGTTATAGCACCGCTTCTGCACGCCTTTTCACATACGCCGCAGCCTATGCAGTCGTTTTCTCTCCATTCAACCTTGATACCGCCCTTGATTCCGAGATCGTTTTCTTCCGCTTTAAGACAGTTATTCTGACAGCCCGTAATACCGAACTTAAATTTATGCGGAAGCTCTCTTGCAAAATATCTGTCATCAAGCTCCTTTGCAAGTGCATAGGTATCAATACAGCCGCTCGGACAAATCTTCTCACCCTGGCAGGCTGTGATCGTTCGTACTCTCGGTCCGCAGACTCCCGGCTGAACATCCCCCTCGGCAAGAGTGTTTTTTACCTGCTCTATATCGTCAAGCTTTATAAAGGGTATCTCCACGCTCTGTCTTGATGTAAGATGAACGTGCCCGTCACCGAATTTTTCGGCAACTTCCGCTATCTTTGCAAGCTGTACAGCGGTAAGATTTCCTCCGACTACCCTCAGTCTTAACGAAAAATTATTTTTCTGCTTCTGACGCATGAACCCGCCTTTTTTTAGTGTTGCATAATCTACAGCCATTTATCATTCCTCCTTTAGTTTATCTATTGCCTGCCTGAAATCCTCTTTCAGGTCATCTATATCCTCTATACCCATACTTATCCGTATTGTATCATTATACACCCCTGCATTGATTTTTTGTTCCTCGCTGCTGTGGGTATAAATTGTGCTTGCCGGATGAATGACCAATGTTCTCACATCTCCGATATTGGTGGCTATTATGGGCAGCCTGAGATTATTCATCAGTCTGAATGCCCTGTCCTTACTTCCTGCCCTTATCGTAAGTATTGCTCCTCCCCTGCCGCCGAAAAGACTCTGTGCAAGAGAGTAATAAGGGCTTTTCGGAAGAGCGGGATAATTTACCTCTATTCCCTCGATTCCGTCAAGAAACTCTGCAAGCTCCAGCGCATTCCCGCACAGACGCTCCATTCTAAGACCCATTGTTTCAAGACCGATTGAATTAAGAAATGCGTTCATCGGTGCAAGGCAACAGCCTACATTACGCCACATTCCGTTTCTCAGCTTTGCAAGATATGCAAATTTACCGAATTTTTTGTATTCCTTAAAGCCCGTATATCTCTCTGTGTCCCATTTAAAATTACCGCTGTCAACGATAATTCCGCTTATTGCATCCCCCGAACCGTTTATATATTTCGAGGAGGAATGAACCACTATATCCGCACCGTGCTCTATGGGGTGAATAAGATAGGGAGTAGCCGTTGTGCTGTCGATAATAAGCGGTATACCGTGTCTGTGGGCAAGCTCCGACACTCTTTCGATATCTACTATATCCAGTGCAGGATTACCTATAAGCTCGGCAAATATCGCCTTTGTCTTTTCCGTTATCAGCGGCTCTATTTCATCGGTACAGACGCAGCTGACAAAATGAGCAGTAATTCCAAAGGACTGCAAATCTCCGAACAAATCAATAGTTCCGCCGAACAGACCCGCACCGGCTATAATTTCATCTCCTGCCCCGAGTATATTCAACAGCGACATAGTGACAGCCGCCATACCTGATGAACAGGCAACTGCTCCTATACCTCTTTCAAGCGCGGCAATACGCTTTTCAAATGAATCCACTGTCGGGTTGCTTATTCTGCTGTAGGCAAACCCCGGGGCCTTGTTGTTGAATATCTTTTCCAGCACTTCAGGAGATTCGTGTGCAAATGCACTTACCTGATATATCGGAGTTAACGTAGAACCTGTTGCTTTATCACTTTCAAAACCGCTGTGCAGCAATTCCGTATTAAATTTCATTTCATCACCCACCAAACGTACTGTGCAGAATCAAGGATTTTTAACCTTATGTTATTATATCCTACTTTACATACTAAATCAATAGGTTTTATGTATTTTTGTTATATTGCATAGTATTTGTGTATAGACGATAGGCATTTTGGAGATAATAACTGTTATATAAATATACCGCCACACATGGGCGGCGGCTACTGTTGTTGAATAAAGATACTTTAAGTATCAGTCCTGATTTAACACCAACGGAGCAATTTTGGAAATCACGTCACAGGTATAATCAATATCAGCTTCGCTGTGTGCGGCAGATACAAACATTGCCTCAAACTGTGACGGGGCGCAATATATCCCTCTGTCCTGCAAATATCCAAAAAATGCAGAAAATTTTTTTGTATCGGAGGTTATTGCCGTATTGAAATCAACAACCCTTTTATCCGTGAAAAATGCCGTAATAAGCGAGCCTTCACGGTTTACATTGAGTCCTGCATTTTTCATTGCAAGCTCTATTTTTCGGGATTTTCTTTCAAGCTCTGCATACAGATTTTCACTTTTCTCAAGAATTTTAAGCGTTGCTGTTCCCGCACTTACCGCTGTGGGGTTTCCCGATAGGGTTCCCGCCTGATACACCGAGCCGAGGGGTGCTACACATTCCATTACCTCCCTTTTACCGCCGTATACTGCAAGCGGCATACCCCCTCCTACAATTTTTCCGAGCGTTGTCATGTCGGGTGTGACCCCGTAATATTCCTGCGCCCCTCCGAGCGACAAACGGAAACCTGTAATTACCTCGTCAAAAATAAGAAGGGAGCCATACTCTTTTGTGATATTACGCAAAAATTGAAGAAATCCGTCCTGCGGCGGAACCACTCCCATATTTGCCGCACATGGCTCGACAATTATACAGGCTATATCCTCACCGTATTTCTCAAACAGCTTTTCAACCGACTGCTTATCATTATACGCCGCAAGCAGTGTATTTTCTGTGCAGCTCCCCGGAACACCGGCACTGTCGGGGATTGAATTTGTAAGAAGTCCCGAGCCCGCCTTTACAAGCAGATCGTCCGAATGACCGTGATAGCACCCCTCAAACTTGACGATTTTATCACGTCCGGTATATCCCCTTGCCGCACGCACGGCGCTCATTACAGCCTCCGTTCCCGAATTTACAAGACGCAGCAACTCCATTGACGGAATATGCTTCCGAATCAGATGTGCAAGCTCAATTTCTCCCTCATGACAGGCACCGAATGTCAGACCCTTTTCACAGCTTTTCTTTACGGCTTTGATTACCTCCGGGTGACAGCTTCCGAGAATATTGGGACCCCATGAGCATACATAGTCTATATATTCGTTTCCGTCAACATCATATATCTTATCTCCGGCCGCGTGATCAATAAATAACGGAACTCTGCCGACATTGCGGCAGGCACGGACAGGACTGTTTACTCCCCCCGGCATAAATTTCAGCGCCTTGTTATAAAGGCTTTCGGATTTTTCTGTTTTCATATATCCTCCTCCAACCATTTTGCCGCGTCGAGTGCATGATATGTTATGATAATATCCGCACCGGCTCTTTTGATTGCTGTCAGATTTTCCATTACAATACGTTTTTCGTCGACCCATCCGTTCTGAGCCGCAGCCTTTACCATTGAATATTCTCCGCTTACGTTATATGCGGCAAGAGGATATCCGTAACGTCTTGCCTCCTTAATTACATCAAGATAGGCTAGTGCCGGCTTGACCATGACTATATCCGCACCCTCCGAAATATCGTCTTCAATTTCACGCAGTGCTTCTCTGCCGTTTGCATAATCCATCTGATATGTTTTTCTGTCGCCGAAGCATGGTGCGGATTCCGCCGCGTCACGGAACGGAGAATAATAAGCTGATGAAAACTTTGCACTGTAGGACATAATCGGAATATCAATAAATCCGTTTTCATCAAGCGCCTGTCTTATTGCCGCGACCCTGCCGTCCATCATATCGGAGGGAGCTATTATATCCGCTCCCGACTGTGCAAGGCTTACAGCCATTTTTGAAAGCAGAGGAAGCGTTTCATCATTGAGGATTTTACTGTCCTTTACAACGCCGCAATGACCGTGGGAGGTATATTCGCACAGGCATACATCGGCTATTACAAGCATATCAGGATATTTTGACTTTATATGCCTTATTGCCCTTTGAGTAATACCATTACTGTCATATGCGGAGCTTGCAAGCTCGTCCTTATGCTTTGGAATACCGAAAACCAGAAGTCCGGGTATCTTGCTTTGACTAATTTGTATAAGTATTTCGTCAAGTCTGTCAACGGAATACTGATATATTCCGGGCATTGAGTCAACGGGATTTTTTATATTTTCTCCCTCTGCAACAAAAATCGGATATATCAAATCCGCCCTGCTTACGCTTGTTTCACGCACTAATCTGCGTATCTGACTATTTGCCCTCAGTCGTCTGAATCTTTTCATTTTGTACCTCTCCTAAAACAGTGTCGATTATTCCGTCAATATTGCTTGTCCCGGAAATGCGGAAATTATTTACATCATGCTTTCCGAGTGCATTTGCTGTAATTTTGCCTATGCATATTATTTTTGTACGGGGTGAAACAGTAAATCCACTCTCAAAAAACGCATTAACTCCCGACGAGCTTGCAAAGGTAATAAAGTCCGTATTTACCGCTTTATCATCAAATTCCTTTGCATTGCCGACTACATCATAAATTTTTATTTCATCATAGCTTATATTGTTTTTTTCCAAAATTTCCGTAAGCTCCGCAGAGCCTTTTTCCGCTCTCAGAATAAGAACTCTTTCTTTGACGCATACATTGCACGACAGCATTTGTCCAAGTGTCGCTGAGGTATAGATTTCGGGAACAAAATCGGCAATTATACCATACCTTTTCAGTACCTCAGCCGTTCCGCTTCCTATTACGGCAAGCTTGATTTTTGAAAGGGCTCTTATGTCAATTCCAAGTCCTATAAGTCTCTTGAAAAAAATCTCAGCTCCGTTTATGCTTGTAAGTACGAGCCAATCATAATCGTTTAAATTTCTCAGTGCATTGTCAAACTCCGCATTATCACGATATTCGAGCACATTAAGATAATCGAGCCTGTTGACCTCTGCACCAAGCGTCGATAGCTTATCCGAAAGCTTTGCCGCAAATTTCTTTGTACCCGTAACGGTGACGGTAATACCTCTGAGCGGAAGTGAAATTGTCGGGATCATATCATATCCTGCTGTTTCTCCTACTATTATAACAGCCGGAGCCTTAATTTTCTGCTTTCTTACCTCATGTGCTATATTCTTTAAATTACTTCGTACAATCTGCTGTTTCTCCCCGGCACCGTTGGAAATCACAGCAGCCGGTGTATTTTCGGACTTTCCGTTAAGAATAAGCATTTCCGATATCTTCTCAATATTTTTAAGAGCCATAAGAAATACAAGCGTACCGTCAAGCTTTGCATATACATTCATATTCATCGGCAGTAAATCATCCGCCGTATGACCTGTTATAACATGAAAGCTGCGGCTTACCTTTCTTTGAGTAACCGGTATTCCGGCAAGCTCAGGTACGGCAATCGCTGATGAGATTCCGGGGATAATCGAATATTCAATATCATGCAGACGCAAAGCCTGTATTTCCTCACCGCCTCTGCCGAATACAAACGAATCGCCGCCCTTTAGTCTTACAACATTTTTGCCCTCCATAGCCTTTTTAACAAGAAGTGCATTGATATTTTCCTGAGATTCGCTGTGACAACCTGCGCGTTTCCCTACACATATCCGCTCCGCATTTTCCGGGACATAATCAAGCAGGCGGCTGTCAATCAAAAAATCATATACAACAACATCACACTTTTCAAGAATCCTTTGACCTCGTACGGTTATTAAATCATAATCGCCGCAGCCTGCTCCGACAAGATATACTCTGCCGTTTTTATTCATAACTGCTAATCAACTCCTCCACCAGCCTGAAACGGTTTTCGGTTTTGTCCGTTCCAAAGACAGTCCTTTTGCCGTCCTTTGAAAGATAAACGGAAATATTACCGTTTTCCTTAAACGAATACGCCGCCAACGGAACACCGCAGCCGCTGTTTAAAAGCTTAATAATATATCTTTCGGTTTCAAACGATAAAAAAGTATTTCTGTCGTTTATTCTTTTTATTATCGGCGTAACAAAATCTTCTTTTCTGCTTTCTATTGCGATAATTCCCTGACACGGCGCAGGAAGGAAATTTGTATAGTCAAAATATAAAAAATCAAACCTTTCGTCCGAATCAAATCCGAGTCTTTCAAGTCCTGCCGCAGCAAGAATAATTCCATCATATTTTCCCGACAAAAGCTTGTCAAGACGGGTATCAACATTACCCCTGATATCCCGAAAGCTTACATCGTAATAAATTCTTTTGAGATTCAGCCTGCGTCTTATACTGCCTGTACCAACCGTAAAGTTATTATCATTTTCAATAGGACGTCCTTTTTTCGTAACAAGCACGTCACGGTAATCACCTCTCTCAAGAACTCCCGATATTTCCAGACCGTCCGCAAGAATAACAGGCAGATCCTTTGCACTGTGTACCGCAATATCTATAATTCCGTTTTTCAGGCTGTTCTCAATTTCCGATACGAAAACACCCTTGCCTCCTATTGCCATAAGCGGTCTGTCGGATATCTTATCCCCTGTTGTCGTTATATGGATAATTTCGATTTTGCAATCGGGAAATTCCTCTTTTATACGCTCCGCTGTCATCTGTGTTTGAGCAAGAGCCAATCTGCTCTTTCTTGTTCCTATTCTTATCTTCATTTATTCAGACCCTCTGTAATTTCAAAAATCAACTCATCATCTATATTTTCCGTACCGCGAATACATAATTCAAGTATCATCTCAAAGGCTTTTTTCCTGTTTTCCTCCGAACTTACCCTCTTCTTTATCTCCGCACGGTATTTGCTGAGAACTTCCACTGTCCTATCGCAGTCCTCATCAAGGAGTTTTTCAATCCTCTCACGCAAAAAACGGGAATACAGCGGACTTTTCCCCGATGTTGAAATGCCCACTGTGATATTATCCCTTTTTACCAGCGCAGGAAAAATAAATCCGCATTTTTCCTTATCGTCTACGGTATTTATCAAAATATTTTTTTCACTGCAAAGCTCAAAAATATGTGTATTCAATTCCTTATCATCCGTTGCACTTATAACCATAAAGGCATTGTCAATATCCCTGTCCTCAAATTTTCTTTTTATAATTTTTATATCGGGAAACCTGTTTATCTCATCGCAGACACTCGGTGCAATAACGGTGATAATCGGGTTAAATTCTCTGAGCTTTTCAAGCTTTCGGAGTGCTACCGTTCCGCCGCCTATAATTATGCAGTTTTTATTCCCTATATTTATATAAAACGGAAAATATCCCATAATTCACCCCTGATTTTCAAACTCCTTAAGAACATTGATAAATGCGGAAAACTCATCAGCACAGGCATCCGACTTCATTCTGTAAATAAGTTCCTCGAGCGTCTTATCAGCCAAGCCCTTTTTCACTTTTCCGAGGTGCGGCAAAAAATCATGGAATATCAAATCCTTCTTAAGCGTATCAACAGCACTATTTATTATACCCTCAGCTGAGCCAACGCTGTCAAGCTTAAGTTCGTTGTTGTCTTTTGCAAGCTTTTCAAAATAATCAATATTGATAAGACGTATCCCTTTAAGCTCAGTAACCGATTTTTCAATATCGGGAGGAACAGCCAAATCTATAAAAAGTCTGTTCTTTGTATCCGACAGACAATTTTTCAACTCATAAAGTGTTAAAGTATAGTGAGGACTTGCGGTTGCGCTGATAACGCAGTCACAGTTCCTTATATATTCATATCTTTTTTGATAGTCAACAGCTTCTATTCCCAAATCCTCGATTAATCTCAGCTTTGGATTATGATGTCTGAGAGTTGCGCATACACTTACATTTTTATGCGAAACAAGATTTTTGAGTACTGTTGTTCCGATTTTTCCGCTTGCACCTATTACAAGCACATTAACTTTTTCGCCGAAAGCTGCGGCTTCATTAGCGGCAAGAGTTGCAACGGAAACGGAGGTTTTCGACAGTGCAGTTTCTGTTTTTATCTTTTTTGCACAGGCAATAGCGGACTGAAATATCATATTCAGCCTGTGACCGACCGTATTATTTTCTTTTGCAAAAAAATATGCAGATTTAGTCTGTCCGAGTATTTCATCCTCACCTATAACCATTGAGTCTATGCCGCAGGCAACCTTAAAAAGGTGCATTATCGCATTATCTCCGCTAAAAAGAAGCAAGTGCTTTGAAAGCAGATTTTTATTAATTCCCGAATTATCGGCAAGGGCGGAAATAACTTTTTCCTCCGAGTCTTTTTTGCCGCAAAAATATATTTCCGTCCTGTTGCAGGTGCAAAGCATAACACATTCACACACGAATCCGCCGTCCGTCAAATCTGCGGTAATTTTCCTGATTCTGTCTTGGTTAAACACAAGCTTTTTGCGTAATTCTATATCGGCAATTTTATAACTGATGCTGACACAATACAAATATTTCACCTTCCGTACAAGTATACAACTACTATTTTAATACCATATATTCATTTCGTCAATTCCTTTTATTTGTCGCCAACATTTATTATAAAATATTTTTAACCATTGTCAGGTAAAACAAAAAAGTCTGTATAGTTTGAAATTATGCAGACCTTCTTGTAGGTATTAAATTATAACAGATTCCTCTTGCAGCGATAGATTTTCAAGCAGATAAGCTTCATCACCCGAGGTAACAAAAAGTCTGTATATAAATACGTCAACTTTTTCGCCGACAGAAACACTTTCTTCGTCAAGCCCTCTTTTGGCGGTTATAAGCGTATCATTGGTGCGGACTTTAAGCTCAACGCTGTCCCCCCTGAAGGAAACACTTTCAACAATACCCTCAGCCGCCGAGTTTTTATATTTCTGCACCTCGTTTTTCTTTGTTACATTGACAAATTCGGGTCGTACAAAAGCTTTGTCATATTTGTCAAGCTTCTCAAAATTATGGAATTTGGTATAGTCCGATATTTCAGACGGCTGACCGAAAAATGAAGCCGTAAATGCCGTCTGCGGATTCCGGTACACATCAATCGGCGTACCCTTTTGCTCAATTCTGCCTTTGTTGGTTATGATAATTTCATCAGCCACCTCTATTGCTTCGTTCTGGTCATGCGTAACAAATATGCTTGTAACGCCAAGCTTCTCAATCATCTCCTTCAGCCAACTGCGAAGCTCCTGTCGTACCTTTGCATCAATAGCGGCAAACGGTTCGTCAAGCAGAAGTAAATTCGGATTCGGCGCAAGAGCACGGGCAAATGCGACCCTTTGCTTCTGACCGCCCGAAAGCTGACTCGGATATCTTTTCTCCAGACCCTCAAGTCCGATAAGGGAAACGAGCTCCTCTACCCTTTCCTTGACAGCCTTCTTGTCCGCTTTGTGTACCTTAAGACCGAATGCGATATTGTCATACACCGTCATATATCTGAACAGAGCATAATTCTGAAATACAAAGCCTATTCCGCGTTTGCTTGCAGGAATATTGTTGACTACCTCTCCGTCTATTATAATTTCACCGCTGTCGGGAGTTTCAAGACCTGCAATCATCCTAAGAATCGTGGTTTTTCCGCTTCCGCTTGGCCCCAAAAGTCCTATAAGCTTTCCCTTTTCGATACCGAAGCTTACATCATCGGATGCCTTGAAATTTCCGAATTTTTTATTTATATTTTTCAGCTCAACGTACATCAAGCATCCTTCTTTCCTCTGTATTCAACAACACTTCTTATAATCAGTATCACAACAGCCATCATCACAAGGATTGACGATACCGCAAACGCAGGCACATACTTAAACTCATTGAAAAGTATCTCAACGTGCAGAGGAAGCGTATTCGTTTTTCCTCTGAGATGTCCTGACAGCACAGACACCGCACCGAACTCACCCATCGCACGTGCCGCACAAAGTACTACTCCGTAAAGAAACGCCCATTTGATATGAGGAAACGTAATCCTGCGGAATATGGTAAATCCATTCGCCCCCATTAATGCCGCCGCTTCCTCTTCGTCGGTACCCTGAGCTTCAAGTACGGGTATAAGCTCACGCGATATAAACGGGAATGTTACAAATATCGTTGCAAGAACTATACCTGGAACCGCAAATACGACCTGTATTCCCAAATCCTGAAGATAAGGATAAATAAAGCTCTGTCTTCCGAATGTCAGCACAAATATCAGACCCGCAATAACAGGCGAAACCGTAACGGGAATATCAATAAATGTGGCAAGAAGCTTCTTTCCCCTGAAACGGAACTTTGTAATCAGCCATGCCGCAAAAACGCCGAACACGGTATTTATAATCACAGCAAATACTGTTGCTTCAATCGTCAGCCAGACAGCCTTGACGGTGTATTCATCACTGACCGCTTCCCAATAGGTTTCAATACCGCTCTTCAAAGATTCGGTTATAACAGTTATCAGCGGCAGAACCAGCATAAGGAAAATAAATAATGCACTTATCCCGATTAAAAACCATTTCAAAACCTTTGAGCCTATTGTATCTTCATGCATGGTTTTAATCCCCTTTCAGTTTCTTTGTGCTGCGTGCCTGAACAATATTTACGAAGAATAATATCAGAAAAGCAGTCAAAAGCATAACAAGCGCAATTGCCGTAGCACTCGAATAATCATATTCCTGAAGCTCGGACATTATAATAAGAGGGGTAATCTCCGTTTCATACGGCTTGTTTCCTGCGATAAAAACTACACTACCGTATTCTCCAAGGCATCTTCCGAACGCAAGACCGAAGCCGGTCAATACGGCGGGTCTGATTTCGGGGAAAATAATTTTCCAGAATATTTTTATCCTGCTTGCGCCGAGAACCCCGGCGGCTTCCTCGTAGGTTGAATCAAGCTTCTCAAGAACGGGCTGAACCGATCTTACAACAAACGGAATACCTATAAATACAAGTGCGACAGTAATACCGATTCGTGTATATGCAATCTGTATGCCGAATTTGTCAAAAAAACTGCCTATAAGTCCGTTATTTGTTGTAAGGGAAGTAAGAGCAATTCCGGCAACGGCAGTAGGCAAGGCAAACGGGAGTTCAATCATTCCGTCAAGAATTCTTTTAAACGGGAAGTTATACCGCACAAGCACCCATGCAAGCACAACACCCATTACAGCATTGATTGCGGAGGCAATAAATGCTGTTAAAAAACTGACCTCAAAGCTCGCAAGCACCCTGCTTCGGGTAATAGTTGCCCAAACATCCTCCCAACTCATTTTCGCGGTAAATATTACAAGTGAAGCAAGAGGAATCAGTACTATTATGCTGAGAATTGATAATGTCACTCCCATAGATAATCCGAAAAACGGGATTACTCTTTTATTTGCCTTTGTTTTCATTATCGCACCTTATTTCTCTTCATAGATCTGATCAAATATTCCGCCGTCTGCAAAATGCTTTTCCTGTGCTTCATCCCAACCGCCGAAATCATCTATTGTTACAAGATTTATATCAAGATCGAATACATCCTTATACTCTTTGAGAATTTCCTCATTTGACGGACGGTAATAGTTATCGCCTGCAATTCTCTGAGCCTCATCAGAATAAAGATAGTTAAGATATTCCGTAGCAACCTCTCTTGTGCCTCGCTTATCAACAACAGAATCAACTACGGCAACCGACGGCTGTGCAAGTATACTTATGCTCGGAGTAACTATTTCATAATCATCAGGATAATCCTGAATAGAAAGGAATGCTTCATTTTCCCATGCTATGAGAACATCTCCCTGACCGTTTTCAACGAATGTTGTTGTAGCTCCTCTTGCGCCCGAATCAAGAACAAGAACATTCTCATAAAGCTTCTTGATAAAGTCCTTAACCTTTTCTTCATCACCGTTATAAAGCTTATCCGCATATGCCCATGCTGCGAGATAATTCCATCTTGCTCCGCCTGAGGTTTTGGGATTAGGAGTAATTATTCCGACGTCATCTTTGACAAGGTCATCCCAATCCTTGATGTTTTTCGGATTACCCTTTCTCACGAGGAATACGATTGTCGAAGTGTACGGCGAGCTGTCCTTATCAAATTCATCTACCCAACCGTCCTCTATAAGTCCGGCATCCTGAACTGCCTTTACATCGTACTCAAGTGCAAGCGTAACAACATCAGCCTCAAGACCGTTCGCAACCTCAAGCGCCTGTTTTCCGGAGCCGCCGTGTGACTGCGTTATCTCAACGTCCTGACCCTTCTCCTCTTTCCAGTGCTTTGCGAACAATTCATTGTAAGCAGCATACAGCTCTCTGGTCGGGTCATAGGAAACATTTGTAAGTGTTACCTTCTCTGCCGAAGCTCCGCCCGAGGAGCCTTCAGCAGCCGTGGTTTTTGCCGAATCTTCGCAGCCTGTAAAGCCAACTGCTGCCGTTGTCAAAAGTCCTGCCGATAATATAATTGATAATATTTTCTTTCTCATAGTAATAACTCCCTTAGAATTGTGATATAAGATTGTCTGACATACTGTCCAATAACCGGCTCAACAGTATGCTATTCCGCCATCAGACATACCACCGATATCACACATTCGTCCGTTTCTCCAATTGTGCCGCAGAAACCTTAGGAAAAACTTTGAAAATCCTCTATACATCCGGCACACCACCTTTCCTTATCAAGACAAAACATATAATCCTGCAAAAATTAACTTACTAAATTGATAGGTTTTATATGTTTTTAAGTCTACCCTATTATATTATTCAATTTATTTTTTGTCAATACTTTATAGCATATTATTTTTATAGGTTTAATAGGTTTGTATGAAGTGATAATTTGATTAAACTAAATATATGTTTTATATAAAATTTTACCATTTTTATATGAACGACAAAAAGCCCTGTAAGCATTAACTTTGACTTACAGAGCCATTTATAAATCGGATTTTAACACATAGTTCACCTGCTCCTTTGCGGTAAGCTGAGCAATTCCGGCAGACACCGCTATCTGATAAGTCTGCTTATCTGTATGCTCCCATATCCTTGCTTCATTGTACCTGACAATACTATCGTATCCACGCCATTGATTTTTTTGATTCATACAGATTAAATCACATAAATAAATTATTAGTGCGTCAATTATTTAATGAAAGCTTCGGAAGGACATATAAATGTATATATGTTTATATAAAGATATATCATGTCAAGAAAAATAATGAAAATCCGGCTCCGATGTGTTATAATTAATCTGCAATCCAAGGTATGATATAAATACATCAAATAATATAATTTTTCACCAAAAATATTAATACAGACGTTTTTTATGCTAAAGCTTCTTTTAAAGCTGCCTTTTGTGTTATAATTTTCAATTTTCCTTGACAAATCAGTCATAAAGTAGTATCATATTACATACTAAGTATATAGGTTTAGTGTGTTATGCTTTGCTTATGAATTTTACTATATAGTTGTAAGGATGATAGTATGAGTATCAATTTTTATAATCCCGCTATAAAAAAATTTATGCCTGAGGGTTTCTTTGGTATAGAAAAGGAAAGTCTCAGAGTTGATGAAATGGGTTATCTTTCCGGTACAAAACACCCGTTTGAAAATAATCCGAATATAGACAGGGATTTCTGCGAAAATCAGGTTGAAATAGTTACCGATGTATACGGCAGTATAGATGAGCTGTATACCCATCTTACAGATATCCATAATACACTTATAGAAAAGCTTGCGGAACTCGAAACCGGACGTGAGCTGCTGTGGCTTTTTTCATCTCCCCCATATATAAAAAGTGAGAACGAAATCCCTATTGCAAGCTTTAGGGGAGTTTTGAAAGGAAAAGAAATATACAGACAATATCTTGCAAAAAAATACGGAAGAAAAAAGATGCTTTTTTCCGGCATACATTTTAATTTTTCATTCGGTGAAAATCTTATTAATGCCTGCTTCAGGGAGCATGGAGAAGCTTCATACCGTGAGTATAAGGACAATATTTATCTTGAGCTTGCCAAAAAGCTGACGAAATACAGCTGGCTTATAGTGTATCTTACCGCCGCAAGTCCTCTTATGGATTCGTCATATTTCTGTGACGGAGTTACGGGTAAAACGGTAATAACACCTTATTCTTCGGTGAGGTGCAGTGATATCGGATATTGGAACAGCTTCACTCCGGTTCTTGAATATGAAAGCATTTCCGCATATATTGACAGTGTACAGAAATATGTTGACAAGGGGCTTCTTAAATCCCTCTCCGAGCTATATTATCCTATAAGACTTAAATCTGTCGGGGAAAACTCACCGGAAAATCTCAAAAAGTCGGGTATAAATCATATAGAGCTGCGTACAATTGACCTTAATCCCCTTTCACCTGTAGGTATTATGAAAGAGGATATTGAATTTCTTCATATTCTCATATTATATCTTATGTCATCGGAAGATGAGGAATTTGACGATGACGAACAGATTAAAGCTTTAAATAACGTCAAATCAGCGGCAAGGTATGACGACGGCACAATGATAGAATCCGGCGGTAAAATGTTATCCGTAAGATCCCGTGCCCTTGAAGTTCTGGATGATATCAGAATTTTTTCCGAAAAGCTGTGTTTATCAAATGCTTTGGAAAACATAGAATATCAAAAAGATAAAATACTCGGGAACAAACGATATGCGGAAATAATTAAAAATAAATTCAGTGATAATTTTATTGAAAAAGGTTTAAAACTTTCATCTGATTACGTTAAAATCAGAAGCAGGGAGGCAGCTTCTTATGTGTGAAATATTCGGAATATGCAATAAAAATGAAGTAAATATTAACAGGTATCTCAAAACATTCTATTCCCACAGCCCGGAACACCCGCACGGGTGGGGACTCGCCGTTGCTGACGGAGATAATATTTCGATTGAAAAAGAACCTGCTCAGGCGTCTAAAAGCAATTACCTCAAACAGCGCCTTTCACTGCCAATCATTGTAAAAACCGCTCTTGCACATATTCGTTATGCTACGATTGGTGATATAGCTTATAAGAATTGCCACCCGTATTCCAAAGAAGATAATTTTTCCGTACGTTGGACCCTTATACACAACGGAACAATTTTTGATTATCCCCCGCTCAATAAATTTTTATGGGAACAAAAGGGAGATACCGACAGTGAGCGAATATTACTTTATATTATCGAGCAAATAAACAGACATCAAAAATCTTTGGGAAGATTGCTTGATATACAGGAGCGTTTTTCACTGCTTGACTATATTGTATCGGAAATGGCAAAAGGGAATAAGCTCAACCTTATAATTTATGACGGCGAATATATGTATGTTCATACCAACTACAGTAATTCGCTCCACTATCTTCAGACTGATGACGGAATAATGTTCTCTACACGACCGCTGAGTGACGAATACTGGCAAAGAGTTCCCATGACAACATTGATTTCATACAAAAACGGCAGACAGATATTTACGGGTACAAATCACGGTAACGAATACAAGGATAATGAGGAATCAATGAAATATCTTTATCAGATCTTCTCAAATTTGTAAGGTGATAATATGGAAAATGAAATTATAAAAAAGGCATTATATGAAAGATATATAGAGCCTACAAAGAAAAAGAGGGAAAAATACATAGGTGTGGAAATTGAAATGCCTATAGTGAATTTATCGGAAAAGGCTGTGGATTTTTCCGTTGTGCATAATGTTGCGTGGGAGTTTATACAGCATTTCGGCTTTGATGTGACAGGCAGGGATGACGAGGGAGAAATATATTCTTCCGCAAGTCCCGAAAACGGAGATATTCTGTCATTTGACTGCTCGTATAATAATCTTGAGCTTTCCTTCGGCAAAGAAAAGAATCTGCATGATATTTACCGCCGTTTCAAGGAATATTATAAATTTCTGCAAGGCAAATTTTCCGAATATAATTATACCCTTACGGGAATGGGCATAAATCCGCACAGGATATATAATCATAATGTTCCGATACCTAACGGAAGATACCGTATGCTTTATCATCATCTACATACATACAAAAAATATACTCATCTGCCTATGTATTTTCACAGCTATCCTGAATACGGGACATTTTCGAGCGCTTCACAGGTCCAGCTTGACGTATCCTATGACAGCCTTCCTTTATTTCTGAATACATTTTCAAAGCTGGAGCCGATAAAGGCGCTGTTATTTTCTAATTCCGTTATGCTCGGCAAAAACGATGATATTTTTTGCTGCCGTGATATGTTCTGGGAAAACAGTACTCACGGCATAAATCCGCACAATATAGGAATGTATAATTATGAATTTTCATCGGTGGAGGAAATCCTTTCATATATAGAGTCATCATCATTGTACTGCTTTGAGAGGGAGGATAAATACATAAATTTCGCACCGACAGAATTAAGGAATTTTTTTGATAAATCAAGTATCACAGGTGAATATTATGACAACGGCGAATATAAAACGACGGAATTTTCACCGAGGCTCAATGATATTCAATATCTTAGGACATTCAAATTCATTGACCTCACATTCAGGGGAACTGCCGAATTTCGCAGTATATGTACTCAGCCGATAAAGGACAGCCTGTGTACAGCGGCTTTTCATCTGGGTCTTGCCGATAAACTGCCGGAATTATCCGAGCTTTTTGAAAATGATCATGTACTGTACCATAAAGGCTATAATGCAAGCGAGCTGAGAAAGCTTTTTATACGGAATAATCTTCCTGATATTGCAGCTTCTGATGAAATATACGAGTTAGCAGGAAAAGTCATTGATTTATCATGCGATGGTCTCAAGGCAAGAAATCTCGGTGAAGAAAAATATCTTACTCCGTTATATGAAAGAGCTTACAAAAAAACGAACCCGGCAAGGCATTTGCTTGAACTAAGGGACAGCGGCAAGTCTATGAAAGATATTATACTTGAATATGCAGAAATATGACCGTGCAGTCGGTTTCCATACAAAAATAAGCGTGCTGTTGAACAAACACGATTTGTGCTTGCTCGACAGCACGCTTTTATACCGTAAAAATTAAAACACCGCCCGGCTCTACAAACTCCGTATAAAAGGAGTCCCGTAAACGGACGGTGTTTTATCTTCTCTCTAAGATAAGTCTTTATTCCGAAAACATGGGAGTCGAAAGATACCTTTCACCTGTATCCGGCAAAAGAGCAACTATAATCTTTCCTTTATTCTCCGACCGTTTTGCAAGCACAGTTGCGGCAAATACTGCTGCACCCGAAGAAATTCCGACAAGCAGACCTTCGTTGCGGGCAAGTGTTCTGCCTGTTGCAAAAGCATCCTCATTCTCCACGGCAATTATCTCGTCATAAACAGAGGTATTTAACGTATCCGGCACAAAGCCTGCTCCTATTCCCTGAATTTTGTGAGGTCCTGCCGTACCCTTTGAGAGTACCGGTGAACCCGCAGGCTCTACAGCAACAACTTTCACATTCGGGTTCTGACTCTTAAGATACTCCCCTACTCCCGTTACCGTACCGCCCGTTCCTACCCCGGCAACAAATATATCCACTTTTCCGTCCGTATCCCGCCATATTTCCGGTCCGGTTGTAATACGGTGAATTGCCGGATTTGAAGGATTTGTAAACTGGCTCGGAATGAAACTGTTCGGTGTATTTTCAGCCAACTCCTGAGCCTTTGCAATTGCTCCCTTCATTCCTTTTGCCCCCTGAGTCAGAACAAGCTC
This sequence comes from uncultured Clostridia bacterium, assembly GCA_947585965.1. Taxonomy (GTDB): domain Bacteria; phylum Bacillota; class Clostridia; order Oscillospirales; family Acutalibacteraceae; genus UBA1213. Next base: position 6,156 of record CANPXK010000027.1, on the reverse strand, counting down.
GGCACCGTATGCCTTCAAAAGATTGCGGCGTTCAATACTCATGGTTTCAGGCATCGTCAATATTATTCTGTATCCCCTTGCCGCAGCCACCGCGGCAAGACCTATACCGGTGTTTCCGCTGGTCGGCTCAATAATAACCGAATCGGGCTTTAAAACACCTTTTGCCTCAGCATCATCAATCATGGCTTTGGCAATTCTGTCTTTAACGCTGCCTGCCGGATTGAAATATTCAAGTTTACCGAAAATTGTCGCTTCAAGCGAATCTCCCTTTTGGTAATCGGTAAGCCTCAAAAGCGGTGTACCACCGATCAGATCCGTAATTCTATCATATACTCTCACTTCAGATTACTCCCTTTCAAAATTTCAGTTTGTCGTAATTCATGTCCTGCAGTCTGTATGAACGGCAAAACCGCCGCACAAAAAATACCCGAATTGCAGTGTCTGCTTACATCAACGACTAAACCTATCGGTATTGTAGTTATTGTAGCATAACAAAATTAATTTGTCAACCCTCAAATAAAACTTTATCATATTTTTTGACATTTACATTTGATATTATCTCAGTCTTAGTATATAACTTATAATATATTTTATTGAACATACCGATTTTATATGCACATAATCTTCCGTTCCTGTTAAGTCATGTTGTTTGCATTTTACAGGACATAGAGAGATCATGTCTTACGACTATTCAAAGAACAAAAATGTATTACCACATCCGTACAGTGCATTAGACAAGACTCAAATGAAAATGTAAATAAGCTCATCCGAAGATTTATTCCAAAGGGGGCGGATATAAGCAAATTCTCCCTAAAGAGGATTAAACTCATTGAGCATTGGATTAACAATTACCCACGACGTATTTTTTGCAGATTATTCTCAGCTTAAAGAATAAGATATTTCTCTTATAAAGTATTAAAATTAGAATGAATGAAGTAACCGGGTTATTCTGAAGAACAAATTGAAGCAAGAATCAAATAATAAAAAAAATTATATATAGAATAAATAGATGAGTTTGATAAATAATAGACAGAAATGCCGAAAGTCTGTATTTATGCGGATTTTCGGCATTTATTTTGCAAAATTGCTTAATTTGTGGGCGGGGTGCGAATATTTTTGCGGTTTGTAATAAATGTCAATACATTTTCTCTTGAATTGCGTATGGTTGTTGACAGGGATACAGACTTATGATATAGTAATGATGTAGGGTTTATTTTTCAGTATAATGATTTTGATAGAGGATAATATTATGAACGAAATAAGAGAAAAAGCAGAAAAAGCACTTTGTGATTTTATGGGTGAAGGAAAAAAATTTAGAGAGGGACAGTTTGAAGCGATAGAAGCTACGCTTACAAAAAGGCGCACTTTGGTAGTTCAGCGTACGGGCTGGGGTAAGAGTATGGTGTACTTTGTTTGTACAAAACTGCTTCGTGACGAGGGAAAGGGCGTGACGCTGATAATAAGTCCGCTTCTTGTTCTTATGAATAATCAAATAGCAGCTGCCGGAAATGCAGGACTTAAATGTGAAGTTCTTAACAGTACAAAGACTGTTGAAGAAAAAAACAATATTATCGAAAAGATGAAGAAAAACGAATTGGATATTATTTTTACCACACCCGAAACCCTTTTCACAGAACTTGTTCAAAATGCACTTTCGCAAATCAAAATAGGTCTTTTTGTTATTGACGAAGCACATTGTATTTCGGACTGGGGACATGATTTTCGCCCGGATTACTGCCGCTTGAAAAAGGTAATAAAAGATATGCCGAACAGCGTTCCGCTTCTTGCAACTACAGCTACAGCAAATAAACTTGTTATTGCTGATCTTGAGGAACAGCTCGGTGGAAATGTTTATGTTTCCCGCGGTCATTTGATGAGAGATAACCTTTCAATACAAGTACTTAATCTTAAAAGCAAGACTGAGCGTTATGCATGGATATGCGAAAATGTTCCAAAGCTGAAGGGTTCGGGTATAATCTACTGCCTTACCCGCAACGATTGTGATGAAATAGCTGATTTTCTCGTTATAAACGGCATTTCTGCGAGGGCATATTACAGTGACAAAGAGGATGTAGAGGAAACCGAGCAACTTTTTATGAACAACGATATAAAAGTGATTGTTGCAACAGTAAAACTCGGAATGGGTTATGATAAGGGCGACATATCATTTGTTATACACTATCAGACACCGCAGAGCATTGTGGCTTATTATCAGCAGATAGGCAGAGCGGGAAGAAAAATCGACCGCGCATATACATTCCTTATGCATGGTGCAGAGGATTCAAATGTTCTTGAATATTTCCGCAATACAGCATTTCCGACTGAAAGTGAAGCGAAAAAAGTTTATAATTACATAAAAAATACCAATGGTGTAGGATTACACAAGTTTGAAGGTGCATTGAACATTTCGAGTGGACGTATCAAAAACACATTGAAATTCTTAATAAACGAAGAATACATTTGCAAAGATAACAAAAAATATTATCCGTCAAGTAAAGCTTTTTATTACAACAAAAAACATTATGACAAAATTACCAAACAACGTGAAAATGAATATGACAAGATGTTGGAAATGATGAGTACGGATAAATGCTTTAACCGCATTGTTGTTAATTCCCTTGATGATAATGCAGAAAAAAACTGTGGTATCTGTGCTAACTGCCTCGGATATGAGGAGTATCCGGCTAAGGTGTCTGACAGTACAATGAAAGCTGCAGCGGATTTTATTGAGCAACAGTATTATCCGATAGAGCCGCGGTTAAAGTGGGCGGAAACCTCAAAAAAAATCACTAAACCGAATGAAACAGGAATATGCCTTTCACGTTACGGGCACCCTATCTATGGTGAACTTGTCAAAAAGGGAAAATATGAAACTCATTTTTTCAGTGACAAGCTTGTAGAAAAAAGTGTTCAGGTGCTAAAGCCGTTTATTGCGGAGCATGGGATAACAGCACTTACTTATGTTCCGTCACTCAGGAGTGACATTACTTATGATTTTGCAAACAGATTAGCTGAAAAACTCGGATTGCCCTGCCTTACACTGCTGAAAAAAACTGATGCAAGACAGCAGAAAGAAATGGAAAACAGTATCTTTCAATGTAATAATGCGTTAAATTCATTTAGAATTGTTGAAGGTGCTGTTTCTCCCGAAAATATACTTCTTGTGGATGATATGGTTGATTCAAAATGGACGCTCACAGTTTGCGGAGATATTCTTACAAAAGCAGGAGCTGAGCATATTTATCCTTATGTTCTTGCCTCAACATCAAAAAAGGAAGGTTAATAAAATGAATGATAATGCTTCAATGATAGTAGTTCTGTGCAGTCACCTTTGTGCGAAAAATTGCACTCCCCTAAATCCGTCAGAATGGACTAAGCTTGCGGATATGATGATTGCCCAAAACCTTCAGCCAAAGGATATTCCCGATTTTACTGATGAAGATATGAAGCAGTTTTTCGGATACGGAGAAGTGGAGATAAAGCGTATAAAAGAACTGCTTGACCGTGCTGGCAGTTTGAGTTTTGAACTGGAAAAATTATCCTCAATAGGAATAAAAATTATTACAAGGGCAGATAAAGGTTACCCGAAAATGCTGAAAGCAAAGCTCAAAGGCGGGTGTCCTCCGTTTTTTTATTATGTGGGAGAGTTGGCTTTGATTGATAGAAGTACAGTAGGATTTGTCGGTTCAAGAAATGTCAGCGATGAGGATATTGCTTTTACGGAAAGAACTGTCGGAAAGATAAATAAACGTGGCTTTGGCGTTGTTTCGGGCGGTGCAAGGGGAGTAGACAGTGCAGCCTGCGCAGCATCAATTGCAAACGGAAGTTTTTGCATTGAGTATATTTCGGATTCGCTTATTCGAAAGATAAGAAAAAAAGATGTAATCTTAGCATTGCAGGATAAAAAGCTGCTCCTTTTGTCCGCTGCAAAACCTGATGCGAGTTTTAGTGCAGGTATTGCAATGCAGAGAAACAAGTTCATCTATGCACAGTCGAAGGCAACTGTTGTTGTTAAGTCCGACTACAACAAGGGCGGCACCTGGAGCGGAGCAACACAGGCATTAAAAAAGGAATACTGTCCTGTTCTCTGTCGTAATCAAAAGCAGTATAAGGGAAATGCCGAGCTTATAAATCTTGGTGCTGTTCCAATTGATGATGACTGGGACGGAGATGCGGAGAACATCAGCTTTTCCTTTTCAAGCACAAATGAGCAGCTTTCATTGTTTGATGAGTGAACATAAATCGAATAATAAAAGATGAGACCGCTGTAAGGGTTATGCAGTTGCCGGGTTTTGAAAATAGGATAAACAAACGAAAGCAGGAGTATCAGACCTTGAATTTAAGGCTGAGCTCCTGCTATTTTATTCTTGTTCGATTCTATTGTAAGCCTTTTGCAATGGCAATCAAATGTTCCAACTGTTCGGACTTCAAGTGTTTTGCTATATCATAAAGCTCTGCTGCTTTTTCAGGATTGACATTATCGGTGTCGAAAAAATCTTTCGGAGTGATACAAAGATACTCGCAGATGTAGAAGAAAACAGTCATAGAGGGCAGATTTACGCCATTTTCGATGTTGTTGATATATCCGGCACTCTGACCTAAAGAAAGGCTCATATCCCTTGCAGATACGCCTTTTTCTGTGCGTAGATCGGCTAATCTTTTAGCAAAATCGTTCTTATCCACAATCATCACCAAATATAATTCTACTATACATAGTTGCCTATAATATTTGGTCTATTCATCAATTTGTGTTATAATATCTAATTATAGTAGATATTATATGTCGAATATCATATTGAATAGGTGATATATATGAAAAAGACTACAACTTGTTGCTTCTTTGGACACCGTGAGGTTACGCACAATATCAGAGAGAAATTGACATCAATAATCGAAAAGCTGATTACTGAGGACAATGTAACGGAGTTCTATGTCGGTCATCAGGGACAGTTTGACAGTATGGTCTATTCTATACTGAAAGAATTGAAAACGAAGTATCCGCTGATCAGATATACTGTTGTTCTTGCATATATGCCTGATGAACATATAAAAGAATTGTATGGCGAAGATACTATTTTTCCTGATGGTCTGGAAACTGTTCCGAAACGATTTGCAATTTCAAAGCGGAATGATTGGATGATACAGCAGTCAAAATTTGCAGTTTGCTATGTGTATAAAGTGACAGGCGGAGCAGCAACGTTCAGGGAGAAATCGAGGAAGAAATTACAGATAACAGATGTACTGACTTAAATAATAGTACAATTTATTGTACAATAGAAAAATCACATATTATTACATTTGCGGGCAGACTATTTCGTCCATCCTCTTTTTACTATTTTGGGATTTTTATAAATCACATTCACTTTTTTCAAGCAAAGCCTTGTTAAAACCATCGCTGCAAGGGTTATGCGGTTGTCGGGTTTTGAAAATAGGATAAACAAACGAAAGCAGGAGTATCAGACCTTGAATTTAAGGCTGATGCTCCTGTTATTTTATTTCCTGTTCAAGGTTGTTAAATTCGTCTGTGTCGAAAAACTCATTAAGTGTTATGCCAAGACCATCGCAAATTTGTTTTATGGTATTCAGCTTTGGGTTCATGCTCTTTCCATAAAGAATATTGTTTATCGTTACAGTTGGCACACCCGTAAGCTCCTCAAGTTTATACATAGGAATATGATTGGATTCACATAGCTGCAAAATACGGCATTTAACGGCTGCAAGTGTGTTCGAGTCACTAATAACATTATTTGTTTCAGGTTTCTTGATGCTGTCATTCTTGGGATAACTATTGAAATAAGGTGTATCAAAAAACTTTGCAAGAGTAATTTCTAAACCGTCACATAACATTTTGATTGTAATAATCTTCGGATTTTTGCTTAGTCCGTAAATAATATTCTTTACAGTAGAAGGTGGAACAGCTGACAAGTTTGCAAGCCTGTTTACTGTAATAGACCGTTCTTTGCATAATTCTGATAGTCTGTCGCTTACTGCCTTTATCATATCCATATCATCATACTTTCCGTTGTTACTAACAATAGGATATGAAAAAATATTGAAAAATATAGCCCGTAGATGATAGAATATAGACTATACAAGATAGAATAGATATGGAGGCTATATCATGGATATAAATAAGACTTGCTGCTTCTTCGGACA
>CANPXK010000026.1 GCA_947585965.1 uncultured Clostridia bacterium | reverse complement strand
TTAATTCTACCACTTTTTTCTTATCATTGTAAATTCCACCGCAAATTCCACTGTGGAATTTACTTTGAGAATTTACTCAAATATACAAATTATGATGAAATCGGTACTCCGGAAGCTATAATAGATATAGAAAATAGTTTAGCTCTTTTAGCAAAAAAATTATTAAGTGCCAAAGTGAAGAGGAAATAAATAATGCTGCTCAGAGTCTTGTAATCTATGAAAACATTATTGGTAATATTCAAGTTCTTTCACCAAAGGGGACATTATCTGTATGAGTATGCCGAAAATGGTTTTTATTTATTTTCTTCCGGAGAATGGAGTATCTATCTTTGATTTTGAAAATCAAGATGAACTCAACGAGGATATAGATAATACGTAGAGTAGTTGTAAATTTATGGGTTTTGAAGCTCCATAACTTACTGAAAATTTTTTGAAAAAGTATTGACATAATTCTAATTAAATAGTATATTGTAATATAGAGGGGAGAACCTCGGTGGGCTGACACCTATAAATCTGAAATTTGTGCTGAACATTATTTGTGTCAGCGGGTTGACAGACAACAGAAAAATCAGTCATAACTAAAAAAGTGCTTCGCTGCCGGCAATGCGAATAATAAATATGCCGTGAATATAGTTCCTCGCTACCGGTGATGCGAGTAATAAGTATACCGTGAATAAGTTCGTAATCCCTCCGAAAGTTTACTCGGAGGGATTATCTTTTAAGGGGGTGATTTATGTGACTATACAGCCGGGTAATTTTTATTTTATTGATGATTCTTTTTTTTCAAAGGTTAATGATAAATATTTGAAGTGTAATTATCAAACCACCAAACGACCACATTATTTCCCATTTATGGATGAGAACACAAATCTGTTATGGCTCGTTCCTTGCAGCTCCAAAGTTGATAAGTTCAAGAATATCATTCAGAAGAGAGAGCAACAAGGCAAGAAAACAAAATCTATCAAAATAATTAAACTACAAAACAAAGAAACCGTGTTGTTATTTCAAGATATGTTTCCAATATCAAGTAAATACATAGCAGATCAGTATATCAGAAATAACCAACCTGTAAAAATAAGCAATCCCAAGATCTTAAAAGAACTTGAAAAAACAGCAAAAGAAGTAATTGTGATGATAAGAAAAGGAGTTAAATTTACTCCCACACAACCAAATGCATTAGCTATCGAAAAGATAATGCTTCAGGAACAATTGCTCAAAAAGACCGGAATGTCCTCGGAGCAGATTACAAAGTTAAGCGAAAGAAATATCCCTTTTCAGTGCATAAAAATAGCCGATGATAATTACACGATCGTATTCCATAGCTCGGAATTGGATCGGATCAATTCTATCCTGTTCCCAAAGCAGCAGTTCAAACCGAAAAAATAGCACAGCAGTCTTGCAAACCATTGCAAAATTGCTGTGCTATTTTAAATTCTGGAGCTTTAAGCCACATTTTCAAAGCTCTACAACAGCATTTTCCGAACAAAATTACTGTAAAACATTGACATCAACAACTTGTTGTTGTAGAATATATGCAGAATGATTTTTAAATGGGGCGACTCGACGTCCGAAAATCGAGATCAGTATGAGTAATTCCCTCCTCGGAGGGTATCAGATACACTCGGTGAGGTATAAATTGCATACACCAAAGCCGTATGCACAATATGTAGCGGTTGCACCTCGCATATTCCTACATATTGCGAGTGTATAGTGGTGGGTCAGTCACATATACAGCTTGTTGCACCTCGCATATTCCTACATATTGCGAGGTTGCTTGTGTATTTTATTTTTGATTTTTAAGAGCAGTGTAAATTCAAATAGTTGGGACTTCAAGTCCCACCCGTTGCTATATTGTAATGTTCATAAAATTTCGCGAACAAAATTACTGTAAAATATTGACATCAACAACTTGTTGTAGAATATATGCAGGATGATTTTTGAATAGGGCGACTCGACATCCGAAAATCGTGATCAGTATGAGTGATTCCCTTTTCGGAGGGTATGAGATATACTCGGTGAGGCATAAATTGCGTAGACTCAAGCCGTATGCACAACATATAACGGTTGCAGTTCGCACATACCCATATATTGAGAGACGAAGGGCAATCATAATATTGGGCGAAAAAAATCGAGGTGACTGGATTCGAACCAGCGGCCTCTACGTCCCGAACGTAGCGCTCCACCAAGCTGAGCTACACCTCGTCTTAAATTAAGCCTTGAAGACATTCAAGGCTTAATTACAGTTGCGGAATAGGGATTCGAACCCCAACAAACAGAGTCAGAGTCTGTCGTGCTACCGTTACACAATTCCGCAGTATTTAGTTTTCTCTTGCTGAGAACGATACTAATTATACAATGTTTTGATATACTTGTCAAGAGCTTTTTTGAAAAAATTTTCAAACTCAGATAATTTCAAAAAACATCCGGGTAACAGTAGGGGTTGTGTATTGCCTCGGAATACTCATCTTCCGCCTCGGAAATAAGTTCCCTCACGGATTCAAGAGTGACGATATCTTTTTTGGAAACAATAAACTCAAATACGTCCTCAAGAAAAAGATTTTCAACGATACTTATAATCGTATCCATAATATCGTAAGATCTAAAATTTATAGAGGATATAATATACTCGCTGATTTTTTTTGAAATTTCGGGTGCAAGAACCTCATATGTATTCCACTGACGGTATGATAATTCATAAAGCTGTCTCAGAGCCTTGAGGGATTTTGTTTTATTTGAATACTGCTCAAGAAAATCATTGAAATAATTCTCAAGATCATCAGATCCTAAAGAATCGGAAAGGGTTTTATAATCCATATATAACTTTCACACCACCTTGTGTATGCACGCAGCATTAAAGTTCAGATAACGCTGTTTCACGTCTTTATTGTAGGTTCTGATATACATATTTTACAATAAAATTCTGTTTTTTGCAATAGTTTTTTGCATTATTATATAAAAATTTATGTTCAGAGTCTTTAATTACAGCGTATATGACAATTTCTAACGGATATCGGCACAAACTAAATAAAATCGGAGTCCGTCATGCCGGACTCCGTATAAATATTATTCCATGCCTGAAGCTTTAAGAAGTTCACCGATTTTATCGGTTTTTTCCCATGAGACACCAAGCTCCTCACGACCCATATGTCCGTATGCTGCAAGTCGGCGGTATATAGGCTTTTTGAGATCCAGATCTCTGATTATTGCTGCGGGACGAAGGTCAAATACCTCACTTACTGCCTTTGAAAGAATCTCATCACTGACCTTACCGGTTCCGAAGCTGTCAACCATAACGGATACAGGCTTGGCAACTCCTATTGCGTAGGATAGTTGTATTTCGCACTTATCGGCAAGACCCGCCGCGACAATATTCTTTGCCGCCCAACGAGCGGCATAAGCGGCACTTCTGTCTACTTTTGTAGGATCCTTGCCGGAGAAAGCTCCGCCGCCGTGTCTTGAATATCCTCCGTATGTATCCACTATGATTTTTCTTCCGGTAAGTCCGGTATCGGCAGCGGGACCGCCCAGAACAAATCTTCCTGTGGGGTTTACAAAAATTCTTGTCTTATCATCAATAAGTCCGTCCGGTATTGTGGGGAATATTACATATTTTTTAAGATCCTCACGAATTGTTTCGGTTTTTACATCCTCGGAATGTTGTGTGGATACAAGAACGGTATCTATTCTTACAGGCTTTCCGTCGTCATATTCAACGGTTACCTGAGTTTTTCCGTCCGGGCAGAGATATGGAAGAGTTCCGTCCTTGCGTACATCGGCAAGTTTTTTTGCAAGCTTATGTGCGAGCGAGATAGGCAGCGGCATAAGCTCGGGAGTTTCGTTACAGGCATATCCGAACATGATTCCCTGATCACCTGCGCCGATAATATTCAGTTGATCATCTTCGCCCTCACGGTATTCGTATGAAGCATTTACACCCATGGAGATATCGGGGGACTGTGAATCTATTGATGAGATAACCGCACAGGTGCTGCCGTTAAAACCGCACTCGGGTCTGTTATAGCCTATATCATTTATGACATCCCTTGTTATTTTGTCAATATCGGCATAGCAACTTGTTGTGATTTCTCCCATTACGTGGATGAGTCCCGTTGTAGCGGTGACCTCGCAGGCAACGTGTGCATCCGGGTCGGCGCTCAGAATATTGTCAAGTATAGCATCCGAGATCTGGTCGCATACCTTATCGGGATGTCCCTCTGTTACGGATTCGGATGTAAATAAGGATTTTGCCATTAATTTTATCTTCCTTTCTTGAACTTATAACATACCGGCAGTTATAAATAAGGCAGGATTATGTTTTTAATGTTGTAGCTACCGATATTTCGTTCCTTTTTATGAAGGTATTATATCACCGCACCGCATATATGTCAATAATAAAGCTTTATATTTCGGATTGCATTATGTCCGTTAAAATGTTATACTACTAACGTTATGTAAACAGATTTATTGATTGAAAAGTATAACTGCAGGTTCGTATATTTGTGTCCGGAGGATATTTATGAAAAAAACTATATTGAAATATTTTTCAATATGTGAGGCTTTACTGTGGTTTTTATCTGTACTCACTATTGTATTATCATTCATTATGTTCAGATCGTCAAATTATCTTGCACTTATTGCATCAATTATAGGGGTATCCTCTCTTATATTCTGCTCAAAGGGGAATCCTATCGGTCAGGGACTTATGATTATTTTCAGTGTACTCTATGGAATAATATCCTATTCTTTTTCGTATTACGGAGAAATGCTTACATATCTGGGAATGACAGCGCCAATGTGTGTATTTGCACTTGTGTCATGGCTGAAAAATCCTTATGGTGAAAACCGTTCCGAGGTCAGGGTAAATTCAATAAAAAAACCCGAACGGATATTTGCTGTTGTGCTCACCGCTGCTGTTACGATAATGTTTTATTTCATACTCGGATATTTTAATACGACAAATCTTATCCCGAGTACTTTATCCGTTGCGACAAGCTTTCTTGCGGTTTATCTGACATTCAGAAGAAGTCCGTGGTTTGCACTTGTATATGCTATGAATGATTTTGTGCTTATAATATTATGGCTGCTTGCATCATATGAGGACGGTTCCTATATGTCTGTTGCGGTTTGTTTTATGGTATTTCTCATAAATGATCTGTTCTGCTTTGTAAGTTGGCTGAAAATGAAAAAACGGCAGGCAAAATACTGATAACGGACTATATGCGGTATTGAAAAAAACGGATGAAAATGTTATTATGTTAATGTTGTAATGATATAGTATTGATTTGTATTATTTCCGGAAATTAAGGGTGAAGATAATGGCGGTTATTACGGTAAGTAATTTATCAATGGAATTCGGCGAGCAGCTGCTTTTTGATAATATGAATTTTGAAATACAGCAGGGTGACAGGATAGGTCTTATCGGAGTAAACGGCTGCGGTAAAACAACCTTATTCAAGCTTTTGACAGGCGAGTATTATCCTGCTTCAGGGTCGATAATTATAAATAAAAATTCGACAGTGGGTTATATGGAGCAGCACGTATGCCGCAATCTTGACAGAACCGCATATGATGAGGTTCTTACGGTATTTTCAGAGCTTATAAAAACTGAAAATGAGCTGGAGGAGCTCAATTCCGTCATAGACAGCGGCTGCGAAGGGCTTGCGGAAATGGTGGAAAGACAGGCATTTCTGCATGATGAATTTAACAGACTCGGAGGTCTTACATACCGGAGCAGGGCAAGATCGGCACTTATAGGACTCGGATTTGATGATGAACATATGAAGCTGCCTGTCCGATCACTCAGCGGAGGTCAAAGAGCAAAGCTTCAGCTTGCAAAGCTTCTTCTTTGCGGAGCGGATTTACTTTTACTTGACGAGCCTACTAACCACCTTGATACATCGGCATCCGAATGGCTTGAAAGCTACCTTACGGAATCAAAATGCTCCTATATGGTAATATCTCATGACAGATATTTTCTTGACAAGACAACGAACAGGACATTTGAGATTGAAAACGGAAAAATGACACAGTATAACGGAAACTATACAACATATCTGCCTCAGAAGGAGGAAAGGCTTCTGAGTCTGCAAAGGCAGTATGACAACACCATTAAGGAAATAAACAGGCTTGAGGGTATAGTTGAACAGCAAAGACGCTGGAACAGAGAGAAAAATATAAAAACAGCAGAAAGTAAAATGAAGGCTATAAAACGTCTTGAGGATAACCTTGAAAAGCCGGAAAATACACCGTCTGCAATACATTTTGCTCTTGATATAAATAACAGGAGCGGTGACGATGTTCTTGAGGTTAAGAATTTATCGCTTTCTTTTGGAGAGAAGAAGCTTTTCCGGAATGTTGATATGGAAATACACAGAGGAGAAAGGATATTTCTTATAGGACCGAACGGCTGCGGAAAAACTTCTCTTATAAAAACACTCCTCGGGCAGTACAGAGCAAATTCGGGGACTATACGCTTTGGAGAGGGTGTTAAAAAGGGATATTATGACCAGATACAAACAGGTATGGACAGCGAAAAAACCATTTTTGAGGAATTATCCGACCGCTTTCCCGCAATGACAAATACAGAAATAAGAAATACACTTGCACGTTTTCTTTTTAAAAATGATGATGTATTCAAGCCGTTATCCGCACTCAGCGGGGGAGAAAGGGCAAGGGTGCTCCTGACGGAGCTTATGCTTGCAAAGGCTAATTTTCTTTTGCTGGATGAGCCTACAAACCACCTTGATATAAGTTCCTGTTCGGAGCTGCAAAAGGCACTGAGTGAATATGAGGGTACGCTGCTTATTGTATCGCATGACAGATATCTTATAAACGCTCTTGCAGATAAGATATTTTATCTCACACCAGACGGTATAAAGGAATTTGAGGGCAGCTATGAGGATTTCGTTGAAAAAGCAAAACCGTTTGAAACTTCAAGGGAAGAAAAATCCCGGTACGACAGGATCGAAAAGCAGAGCGAATATAAGAATAAAAAGGAACAGGATGCAAGGCGGAGAAAGGACAAGGTAAGGCTTAATAAGCTTGAAGCTGAAATTGCCGCTGCGGAAGAAAAACTCGCTTCACTTAATGAGGCATTGAGCGCTCCCGACAATGCGGCTGATTATGAAAAGCTGATGAAAATAACAGAGGAGATATCTTCCGCAGAAAGAGCTGTTGAGCTGCTTTATGAGGAATGGGAGGAAATTTCCGAAAGGAATGAAGTGAATTGATATTATGAAGTTCAGAATATATACACTTGGCTGTAAGGTCAATCAGTTTGAATCGGGTGCGGTTTCAAAGCAGCTTGCGGAAAACGGATATGAAGCTGCCGCAGATAATGAAAAAGCCGATATTACCGTAATCAATTCCTGTGCCGTAACGGCGGCAAGCGAGCAGAAGGCATATAAGCTTATCCGCCGTATAAGACGTGAGGAGCCCGATACGGTAATATTGTTTACGGGTTGTATGGCACAGATTGATAATGAGGAAAGCAAGCTTTCGGATAATGTTGATATAATCCTGGGAAATAAACGCAGGGGGGATATTATTCCGGTTCTTGAGGACTATTTTGCCGGAAGGGAAAAAATTATCCGTATAGAACCATATCAGCACTGTGACGAATATGAAAATCTTGCCGCAGATAATTTTTCGGACAGAACAAGAGCGTTTCTTAAAATAGAGGACGGCTGCAACCGTTTTTGTTCCTATTGTATAATTCCGTATGCAAGGGGCAGGGTGCGCTCATGCTCACTTGATTATATTGACGGGCAGATAAAAACCTTTGCCGCAAAGGGGTATAAGGAAGCGGTGATGGTAGGAATTAATCTTTCAAGCTATGGAAGCGATAACGGCTGTAAGTTTTCGGATGCGGTAAAAACCGCCTGCGAGGCTGCCGATATACGTATAAGGCTCGGATCTCTCGAGCCGGAATCAATGGATACGGATACGCTTAAAATATTCTCGTCCTATGAAAATTTCTGTCCCCAGTTCCACCTCTCTCTCCAGAGTGGCTGTGACGGCACACTCAGGAGAATGAACAGACACTATACTACAGCGGAATATGAGAAAATCGTTTCCGATATACGGAATATATTTGAAAATCCCTCCATAACGACCGATGTTATGGTAGGATTCTGCGGAGAAACCGAGGAGGAATTTGCGGAATCGGTTGAATTTGTGAGAAAAACAGGTTTTGCAAAGGTCCATGTGTTTCCTTATTCACGACGACCGGGTACTGCCGCAGACAGAGCAGGAGGACATCTTTCAAATGAGATAAAAAAACAAAGAGCGGAACTTATGTCAAAAGCCGCCGAAGAATCAAGAAGAGATTTTTTGAAAAATCAGGTAGGCAGAACGGAAAAAGTATTGCTTGAAACACGTAGAAAAGACGGAAAATATGAGGGCTATACACCGAACTATACACCGGTACTGGTTTCTGCCGATGAAAGTCTTGTAAATACGATAGTAAACGTTAAAATTACGGACACGGACGGTGAAGCCTGCTTCGGTGAACTCACATAATAAGATCTATTATCATAATACAGCGGCACAGTGCTTCATTGTAGGCTGAAAAAAATGCTCGTTTGAGCTTAAAATTATCACTTACATTCATATATTCCCGGCGGTAGCATTGGCTGTCTGCAATTTCAATTTTTATCCTTGAACGCAAAACCGTCTTATACGAACCGCTTTCCTTGATAGGTGAAGGCTCGGGCTCGCATGAGTACCCCGTCATGGAATGGTATATTGCCATAAATGCATCGGCTGTCTGACGGTTTTCATCGGCGAATTTTTCAAGGGTGTTCTTATCCCCCTCTGTGGGGGCGGATTTTGCAAGTATTCTGTAAAGCTCGGCATTATAAAGTGCACTGTTGACATATTCACGAAGCTTACGCGGCATATTGCTTACGTTATTCAAATTAATCACCTCTCGAATATATATGCTGTGTTTATCAAAAATATTTGTTTTTTTATGCACATACTTGTTGATATTTCTTTTTAAGAAATAAACAAAGTGTGCATTTTGCTATAATATTACCGAATAGGCATATTGAGATTGGTATACAGGTGATCATTATGAGAATGAGAAATAAACCGTGGGCAAGACCGGAGCTTGAGGTTTGTGATTATTTTATAGCGGATCCGAGCACAATGCGCGGACATTGGAACGAAGCCTTCAGGAGAAAAAATCCCGTTTATGCAGAGCTCGGCTGCGGAAAGGGCGGCTTTGTCGCACAGGCTGCAACTGAAAATACGGATATAAATTATCTTGCGATAGACCTTGAATATAAAATGCTGGGGGTTGCAAGGCGAAAAATTTCAAAAATGTATGAAGAAAAAGGACTTGAAACGGACAATATACTTCTTGCCGTCTGCAACATAGAAAATATCGGATCGTTTTTTGCTGACGGAGAGGTAATTGCCGACAGGATATATATTAATTTCTGCAATCCGTGGCCAAAGAAAAAGCATAAGAAACACAGGCTTACACATACAAGGCAGCTTATACAGTACAGGAAATTCCTGAAGGACGGAGGAGAAATACATTTCAAAACCGATGATGACGAATTATTTGAGGAAAGTAAGGATTATTTTAAAGAATGTTGCTTTGATGTGACCTATGAAACATATGACCTGCATACATCAGGATATGAACCGAATATTATGACAGAACATGAAAGGATGTTTTCGGATGAAGGGATTAAGATAAAATTCCTTATTGCGAAAAAGAAAGCTGTGTTGGAGAGTGATACGCTTGAAGGTAAATAGGATAATAAAATCCGCTGTGTGCTTTATACTTACCGTTATTTTATTCTCCGGCTGTTCGGATATAAGCTTCGGTGAGCAGACAATTTTAAGACCACCGAGAGCAACAGGGGACAGGGCGGAGATACAGACAGTTATAAAGGAGCAGGCAGGCAGCGATTATATGCTGAAATATCCGCAGTCAGGTGATTATCGCTCGGCTGTTACATTATTTGAAACGGGCAGGAATAAAAACCAATACGCTGTCGCATTATATTCAACGGAAAATAATGCAAAGATGAATATTTCAATAATATCCCATGAGGACGAAAAATGGAAATGTCTCGGGAGCTACAATAATTCGGGGACGGGTGTTGACCGTATCATTTTTGAGGACTTAAATAATGACGGAAGTGACGAAATACTTGTGGGTTGGAGTACATATAATGCGGGTCAGAACAATCTGAGTGCATATTCCATAGAGAACGGCTCCGTCAGGGAAATGACCATTGATGAAACATATACGGAAATTGTCATATCAGATATCACGCAGGATAAATCGGAGGATATAGTGCTGCTGTCACTCAGAAATGACCAGACGCCGTCTACAGCCAGACTTTTGCAGTATTCCGAGCAGGAAAAACGTCCCATAGGAAAGTTTTCCGTCATTCTCGATTCTGATGTTACCTCATTTGTTAATGTACAATGCGGTGTGGTAGGTAACAAACGACAGTGTATTATAATAGACGGAGGAAAGAATAACGGGCAGCTGACAACTCAGGTTTTGTATTTTGATACCGAAAATCAACAATTGCTGAATCCTCTTGTTTCAAAGAATGAAAACGGTTCAACGCTTAACTCTACCACAAGAAAAAGTGCCGTTACATCAAAGGATATAAATAATGACGGTGTTGTTGAGGTGCCGGTCGTTACACAGATGTCTGCACCGCCGGATACGGATGCAGGCTCGATATGCAGTATCACATCATGGAAGCAGGTTAATCCGGATGATGGTTCACTGAAAACTATACTTAATACGGTTATGGATTATACCGACGGATATTATCTGATTATGCCCGAAAGCTGGAACGGATGTGTTACAGGGTTAAACAACGCCGAAAACAGGGAAATTGATTTTTATGTTTGGGACAGCGAAAATCCGGTTTTAGGAGATATCCTTCTCAGTATATGCCGCTTTACACGTTCGGATTGGGATAAGGCGGACAAGGGTAAATATGTTATGATTGACAGTGTAAGCTCAAACGGCACAGAATCTGTCATAGCAGCACAAATATATAAAACAGATAAGAATAAAAAGCTTAATATAAATAAGTCGGATATCAAAGATTTAATAAGGCTTATTGCATAAATAATTTACAGAGGTGTTATTGAGATGAAAAACATACTTGTTGCGGAGGATGAAACTGCTATCCGCGAATTTGTCGTTATCAATCTTGAACGGGCGGGCTATAATGTGACAGAGGCGGAAAACGGGGCTGTTGCACTGAGAAAATATGACGAGGCGGAAGATGGTTTTGATATAGCGGTTCTCGATATTATGATGCCTGAAATGGACGGACTGACCGTTTGTAAGGAACTCAGGAAGCGTAACGGGAGTCTTGGGATAATTATGCTTACGGCAAAGACTCAGGAGATGGATAAGGTATCCGGACTTATGCACGGTGCTGATGATTACGTGACAAAGCCGTTCAGCCCGATGGAGCTTGTTGCAAGGGTGGATGCATTATACAGGAGAATAGCGATTGCGGAAATGAGGAGTGAGAATAATTTTAAGGAGGAAATAAAATCCGGCGATTTTATCCTCAATCTTAAAAATCACTCCCTTAAGAAAAAAGGAATGCTTATAGAGCTTACTCAGGTTGAGTTCCAGATTATGGAATATTTCTTTTCAAACCCGGGTACGGCGCTTGACAGGAGCGCAATTCTGAAATATGTGTGGGGCGACCAGTATGTCGGAGAGGAAAAGATAGTGGATGTAAATATACGCAGACTCAGAATGAAGATAGAGGATAATCCCTCGGACCCTGAGTATATAGTAACGGTATGGGGACTCGGTTATAAATGGGAAAGTGAATGAGAATTTTTCCCTGATATTTGTCTTGAAAGGAGTCTGTACTTTTGAAGGGTATAACTAAGCGTTGGATAGTGAATACTTTTTGCGTGATATTACTGATATTGCTGGTACTCCTGATATCTTTTTCAGTTGTTGTACAAAATCTGTATTATAACGGTATAAGGCAGACACTCAGTGAAAGGTCGGGTGAGCTTACAGGGGTTTTCGGCTATGATACAGGATTTATGGAAACGGCAGGTCAATATGTCGAAGCTTTTCCCGATAAGGAAATGATGGAGCTTGTGGTTATAAACAGCTATGGGGTGCCGGAAATAAATTCTACCGGCTTTACGCCTGATAAGGAACAGAATATGCCTGATTATGAAGAGGCTTTGAACAATGATGCACACTGTGCCGATTGGTGCGGACGGCTCAGCTCCGGAGAGAAGGTAATGGCACTTACAAAAGTCATTACCGACAATAACAGTCAGCCTGTGGGTGCGATAAGATATATTGTTTCGCTCGAAGAGGCGGACAGAAAAATCTTTGTAGCGATATCCTTTGTATGTCTTGCGGGGATACTTATAATGTTTTTTATATTTATATCAAGCACATATTTTCTGAAGTCTATTGTACGTCCCGTCCGTGAGATAGGCGAAACAGCAAGGAAAATAGCAAGAGGAGATTTCAATGCAAGGATAAATAAATTCTATGATGATGAGATAGGAGATTTGTGCGACACAATAAATTATATGGCGGGAGAGCTCGGTACTGCCGATAAGATGAAAAACGAGTTTATATCCTCTGTATCGCATGAGCTGCGCACACCTCTGACCGCAATCAAGGGATGGGCGGAAACCATGCAGATGGACGGCTTTAATGATAAACGTACACTTGAAAAGGGTATGGGGATAATAATAAAGGAAACCGAAAGACTCGGAGGAATTGTGGAGGAGGTTCTTGATTTTTCAAGAATACAGCAGGACAGAATGGTGCTTATTATGGACAAGGTCGACATACTTGCAGAGCTTGATGAATCAATATATATGCAAAAGGAAAGAGCTGCAAAGGAAAATAAGCATATCATATATGAGGCACCCGAGATGCTTCCGCCTGTTATCGGTGACAGGAACCGTCTCAGGCAGGTTTTTATCAACATAATTGATAATGCATTGAAATACAGCAGTTCGGACGGTGTGGTCAATATCACTGTTGAGAATATTGCCGATAAGATAATTATAACAATAGCCGATAACGGATGCGGAATTGCCGCTGCGGATCTTCCGAAGGTGAAGCAGAAATTCTATAAGGCGAACCAGACGGTCAGAGGTTCGGGAATAGGTCTTGCCGTAGCAGATGAAATAATAAAGCTGCATCATGGTGAGCTTGACATTGACAGTATCGAGGGAGCAGGTACGACTGTTTCCATCACCATTCCGGTTATTTCCGAAAATCGGTCGGAATCGGAGGAAAATGAAAAACAGTAAGTTTTATGTGTTTCAGATACTGAGGAAAGGAAACGGATTATATGAAAAGGGAAAATACGAAGATAGTAACCTCCATAGGAGGACAGGCATTGCTTGAAGGTATTATGATGAGGGGACCGAAAAAATCCACTGTCGCCGTCAGAAAAAATGACGGCAGCATAGAGCTTCAGGAAATAGAACCGCTCAATCTTATCAAAAAACATAAAATACTGAGAATACCTATAATCAGGGGAGTGGCGAATATGATAGATTCCCTTGTAACAGGACAAAGAGCCCTTATGATTTCCGCTGATAAGGCGATGGAGGGCGAAGATGAGGACGAAACAGAAGAAATGTCAAAGTTTGATATGTGGGTAGATAAACATTTTGGCGATAAGTTCATTAAAATTATTATGGCTTTATCTGTAACGGTTGCCGTAGCATTTTGTATTGCGGTTTTTTTCTTTGTTCCCACATGGCTTTTTAATCTGACGGCGGGTGTGCTGCCTTTTTTGAGCAGCACTATAATATGGCGTTCTGCATTTGAGGGTGTTATAAGAATAATACTTTTCCTTATATACATGAGTCTTTGTGCGATGAATAAGGAAATGAAAAGGGTATTTCAATATCATGGTGCGGAGCATAAGACTATTTTCTGCTATGAACACGGTCTTGAACTCAATGTTGAAAATGTGCGTAAGCAAATAAGATTTCATCCGCGCTGCGGAACAAGCTTTCTCATACTTATGCTGATTGTGGGAATACTCATAGGTTTATTCATCCCCTTCACGGATGTATGGCTCCGCTCCTCGGTAAAAATTCTTCTTCTTCCGCTTACCGTGGGTATCGGTTATGAGCTTATAAAAATTTGCGGAAAGCATGATAATGTCGTTACAAGAATAATTGCCGCTCCGGGGGTATGGATGCAGCATATAACCACAAAGGAACCCGAGGATGATATGATAGAGGTTGCAATCAGTGCAATGAAGGACGTAATACCCGAAAACGGAGAAGATATAATAAGATGACGTACATCAATTTATATAGAGAAACGGTAAAAGCACTGAGAGCAGGCGGAATAGATTCGCCTGAGTATGATGCCCGATGTATGATAAAGTATTTTTTCGGTATTGACAGACCTGACTATGATAAAATGATAGAATTACCGGAAAAAGATAATACTTTGAATGATTTTCTCCATGCGGCAGACAGCAGAGCGGGAGGCTATCCTCTACAATATATTATAAAATCCTGGAGCTTTATGGACTACGAATTATCTCTCGGTGAGGGGGTGCTTATCCCTAATGACGATACCGAAGTGTGTGTCCGTGAATGTATAAGACTTCTTGACAGCAGTCGGATTGTTTCCCCGAAGATAATTGACCTATGCGGCGGAAGCGGTGCGATTTCAATTGCCCTTGCAAAAATTTATACCGAAGCGAGAATTTTTTCCCTGGAACTTTCGGATGATGCATATACATATCTTTGTGCTAATATACAAAAAAATGAAGTAAAAAATGTTCAGCCGATCAAGGGGGATTTGTTTGAATATTATCGTAACTTTAAGGACGGTTATTTTGATGCGATAATTTCCAATCCGCCTTATATAAAAACCTCCGAGATAGCATTTCTACAACAGGAGGTGCGTCATGAGCCTGTCATGGCACTTGACGGCGGAGAGGACGGGCTTATGTTTTACCGTGCGATCTGCGGAAAATGGCTGCCTAAGCTCAGAAACGGCGGAATAATTTCCCTTGAAACAGGAGATGAACAGGGAGGTGCTGTGGCTGAAATGTTGAAAGTATCGGGTGCTTATGATGTAAGAGTGCTGCAGGATATCGCCGGATTTGACAGAACTGTGTCCGGAATATACAGGGTTGTACAATAAATTGTACCATTATGTCAGCTTATGCTTTGGGGGTACTTGAAATCAGCGGCAAAAAATTGTATAATCATAGAGCAATGAAACACAAGAAAGGAATGATACATCATGGCAGTAGATAAACAGAAAGCACTTGAAACGGCACTTCATCAGATAGAAAAGCAATTCGGCAAGGGGGCAATAATGCGTCTTGGTCAGAATGCGGCAATGCAGGTCGATGCGATACCCACGGGTTCACTCTCACTTGATATGGCACTCGGAATAGGCGGTCTGCCGAAAGGAAGAATTATCGAGATATACGGTCCGGAATCCTCGGGTAAGACGACACTTGCACTTCACTGTATAGCAGAAGCTCAGAAAAAGGGCGGATATGCGGCATTTATTGATGTTGAACACGCACTTGACCCGATATATGCAAAGGCACTCGGAGTTGATATTGATGAGCTTCTTGTATCACAGCCGGATACGGGTGAAGACGCTCTTGAAATTGCGGAGGCACTTGTACGTTCGGGAGCCATTGATATAATAGTAGTTGACTCGGTTGCCGCTCTCGCACCTAAAGCGGAAATAGAGGGTGATATGGGTGCGGCTCATGTGGGACTTCAGGCAAGACTTATGTCGCAGGCACTTAGAAAGCTTGCAGGTTCAATATCAAAGCTTAACTGTGTTGCCATATTTATAAATCAGCTTCGTGAAAAGGTCGGAGTAATGTTCGGAAATCCGGAAACAACCCCCGGAGGAAGGGCACTTAAATTCTATGCATCCGTTCGTATAGATATAAGAAAGATAGACACCCTCAAGGTCGGAGGAGAGGTAATAGGCTCAAGAACAAGGGCAAAGGTCGTAAAGAATAAGATAGCTCCTCCGTTCAGAGAGGCGGAGTTTGACATAATGTACGGTCAGGGTATTTCAAGAGTGGGAGAGCTTCTCGATATGGCTGTCCAACTTGATATTATCAAAAAGAGCGGTGCATGGTTTTCCTATAACGGCACGCGTATAGGTCAGGGCAGGGACAATGCAAAGGAATTTCTGAAAAATAATCCGGATATTTCATCAAAGGTTGAGGAGGAACTGCTTTCAAATAAGGACAAGCTTACATTTACAAGACAATCCTCCAAAAAATCGAAAACAGCGGCTGATGATAAGGCGGCGGATAATGCGGTCGTAAATAACGAAACACCGGCGGAGGAGAAAAAGACGGAAGCACGTACTGCGGATGTTGATATAGACGTAATGGTGGAGTGATATGCTTATAACGGCTGTTGAAGAACGAAAAAAAGGAATGTCTGCTCTGTTTATTGACGGGGAATATGCCGTGAGTATAGATACCGTCACATTTATATCCTCCGGAAAACATACCGGAAGTGATATAACAGATGAGGAATTATATGAGCTTATAGAAAATTCCAAAATAAGCAGAGCAAAGGAGAAGGCTCTTTACCTCATTGAATACAGGGCAAGGAGCCGAAAGGAAATTGAGGACAAGCTTATACCTCTTTACGGTGAAACTGCGGCAGAGGCGGCAATAGTACGTCTTGAGGAATTAGGACTTATTGATGATGAAAGCTTTGCAAGAGAATATGCCGAGCAGCTCCTCATGCGGAAAAAATTTTCCGCTGAGAGAGCTGCCTTTGAGCTGTTAAAAAAGGGGATAGACCGTGACCTTATAGATGAAATTCTTGAGGAAGCACAGGTTGACCCCGTGGAGCAGATAGTGTCTGTTATTGAAAGGAAGTATATACGTTCGATATCAGATGAAAAGGGAAGAAACAGAGCGATAAACGGACTCAGGGCAATGGGTTACAGATGGGACGATATAAAGGAAGCACTGAGAAATTTTGAGGAGTACGAGGATTGATTGTCCGGAGAGTATTTTGAAGGGAATGAAGGATTAAATGTCAATCAGAGTTGGAATGATAAGTCTTGGCTGTGCCAAAAACAGGGTAGACGGGGAAATGATGCTTTATACCCTGCGTGAGGCAGGCTTTGAATTGGTGCAGAATGTAGAGCACAGTGATGTTGCGATTATCAACACCTGCGGGTTTATTGAGGACGCAAAACAGGAGAGTATAGACGAGATACTTGAACTTGTGCGAATGAAAAAGGAAGGCATAATCAAGGCTATTGTGGTAACAGGCTGCCTTGCCGAAAGATACAAGTCGGAGGTAATGAAAGAATTATATGAAGTTGATGCAGTAGTCGGAATAGGCGGAAATGTTGATATCGCTGAAGTAGTTTCAAATGCAGCGGGAAAAGTCAAAACAGAGCTTTTTCCGGAAAAGGATAAGCTGCCGTTGTGTGGAGGCAGGATTCGTTCAACACCGTTTTATTATTCATATCTTAAAATAGCCGAGGGCTGTGATAATCACTGTACATATTGTGCTATTCCGATGATAAGGGGAAAATTCAGAAGCAGACCCATGGAGGATATACTAAGTGAAGCAGAGGAACTGAGCGAAAAGGGAGTTAAGGAATTTATTATTATTGCACAGGATACCTCACGCTACGGAGAGGATCTTTTCGGAAAATCAATGCTGCCGGAACTTCTGAGAAAGCTGTGTGCTATTGAGAAGCTGCAATATATCAGGGTATTGTATTGCTACCCGGAAAGAATAACCAACGAGCTTATTGATGTTTTTGCAGGAGAGCCTAAGATACTTAAGTATATAGATATACCGATGCAGCACTGCAACGGAAGAATACTTAAGCTTATGAACAGAAAAGGCGACCGTAAATCCCTCACTGAGCTTGTATGCAGGCTGCGTGAAAGAATACCGGGAATAACGATTCGTACTACCTTTATGACGGGTTTTCCGTCGGAAACAGAGGAGGAATTTGAGGAGCTTTCCGAATTTGTCGGTGAAATGCGTTTTGAGCGTATGGGCTGCTTTGCATATTCCGTTGAGGAGGATACCCCGGCGGCAAAAATGAAGAATCAGATAGACGAGGATATAAAACGCAGGCGTCAGGAGATAATCATGGAGCAGCAGGGCAGAATTATGGCGGAAAATACCCATAAATATATAAATAAAAAGATAAAGGTACTTGTTGAGGGATATAACAGGGCTGACAAATGCTTTTACGGAAGATCCGCAGCGGATGCCCCCGAGGTTGACTGCAGGGTGTATTTTATTGCAGACAGTGCGGTACCGCGTATCGGAGATATAATTGATGTGACAATAACGGATTCCCTTGATTGTGACCTTATGGGAGAAGCGTAAATTTTTAAATAAGTTTTTATTATGGAGGACAATATGAATCTGCCGAATAAGCTTACGGTTCTGAGGATAATACTTGTACCGTTTTATATATTCTTTTTGCTAATGCCTGTTATACCGCATCATTATCTGATTGCGCTTATAATATTCGGTATAGCATCATATACGGATCACCTTGACGGAAAAATTGCAAGAAAATACAATATGATAACGGATTTTGGAAAGTTTGCAGACCCCCTTGCCGATAAGATAATGATACTTGCGGCACTTGCCTGCTTTGTACAGCTTGGTCTTACGAATGCGGTAGTGCTTACGGTTATTGTTTCGAGGGAATTTATGGTTACGGCTATGCGGCTTGTGGCATCGTCAAAGGGAAAGGTAGTTGCCGCAAACAATTGGGGAAAGGCTAAAACGATAAGTCAGATAGCGGCGGTTCTGCTTGTTATGATTTTGCAGTATATTCTTGAGCTTGATACACTCAATGTTATTGATATAGGAAACGCACAGCAGGTTGAAAATATATTTTCAATAGCAGGCGAATGTGCTATATGGATAAGTGCTGTGCTTACAATAATTTCGGGAATAATATATATCGTGCAGAATTTTGAATTTATCAGAAATGCAAAATAAACAGACTGAAATTATTTTCAAAAAGGTATTAACAATTTATACTTCATGGTGTATAATGGTATTATAGTGAGTAAAAGCTATGACGGAGATTAGTAGCGGGATTATTTTTATTGCAGAGAGATATCGGTCGGTGTGAGATATTGTAAAAATCCCCGTGAATGCACTCTATCAGCTTATGGGGTGAATTTTTGGTAGCCTCATACGGGTACTTCCGTTATAAAGTAATGAGGGCAGCTTGTGCTGCCGAATGAGGGTGGAACCACGCATCAGCGTCCCGTTATGTCTTATGACATTCCGGGGGGCTGTTTTTTTATTCACGGGAAAAGGGGGGAGATTATGTTTAAGAAGTTAAAAGAAGAAATTGATTCCATAATGGAGAGAGATCCCGCCGCAAGGAGCAGGCTTGAGGTATATCTTTTGTATTCGGGTTTCAAAGCTGTTCGGTCATATCGCAAGGCAAATTGGTTTTTCAGGCATAATATGAAGTTTATAGCGAGGATGATATCCCAACATTCAAGGCATAAGACAGGAATAGAGATTCACCCCGGGGCGACAATAGGAAAGGGTCTGTTTATCGATCACGGTATGGGGGTTGTCATAGGAGAAACGGCGGAGATTGGTGACAACTGTACGCTATATCAGGGAGTTACGCTCGGAGGAACAGGAAAGGATCAGGGAAAGAGGCATCCGACATTAGGGAATAACGTGCTTGTAGGTTCGGGGGCAAAGGTACTCGGGCCGTTCAAGGTAGGTAACAATGCGAGAATTGCGGCGGGTGCGGTAGTTCTGACGGAAGTGCCGGAGAATGCCACGGCGGTAGGAGTTCCGGCAAAGGTAGTGCGGCTGAACGGGGAAAAGGTCGGATGTTCGAGCAAGAATCTTGATCAGATACATTATATTGACCCTGTTGCCGAGCATCTCACAGACCTTGACAGTCAGGTACGCAACCTGAGATCCGCCATAGAAGAAGTATTTGAAAACGGTTTAGGTATATGATTGTCGGTATGCCGTGATGTTTGTATTTGTTCCGTTTTTGAAATATAAAATTTCTAAAAAATTAAAACAGAACCCCCCGCCTATGCAGACGGGGGAGTATGTCAGATATTTTTTGAAAAGACCCTGTTTGCATATAAATAATTTTTAGCGTGAAAAGAGTAAAATTATTAACGGTTTGCTCGACTTTATTTTATGAAAGGATAAGATTAATATGAAAATTTATAATACCATGTCTGGAAAGAAAGAGGAACTCAAAACCATAAACGATGGCGAGGTGAAGATTTATGCCTGCGGCCCTACGGTTTATAATTATATACATATAGGCAATGCACGTCCTATATGCGTATTTGATATACTCAGACGATATCTTGAATACAGAGGATATAAGGTAACCTATGTGCAGAATTTCACGGATATAGACGATAAGATAATCAAAAAGGCAAATGAGGAAAACAGCGATTACAAAACCGTATCCGAAAAATTCATAGAAGAATATAAGACCGATGCAAATGGGCTTAATGTGCGTGAGGCTACAATACACCCGAAGGCTACGGAAAATATACAGCAAATGATAGATATGATAAAAAAGCTTGAAGAAAAAGGATATGCATATTCTACGGAATACGGTGATGTATATTTCCGTACAAATAAATTCAAGGAATACGGTAAGCTTTCTCATCAGCCGCTTGATGATCTTGAAGCAGGAGCCCGTATTCAGATAGGAGATACAAAGGAGGATCCCATGGACTTCGCTCTTTGGAAGGGAGCAAAGCCGGGTGAGCCTTATTGGGAATCACCATGGGGCAAGGGCAGACCCGGCTGGCATATCGAATGTTCATGCATGGCAAAAAGATATCTCGGGGATACTATAGATATCCATTGCGGAGGTCAGGACCTTATATTCCCGCACCATGAAAATGAAATTGCACAAAGTGAATGCAGTAACGGCGTGACCTTTGCAAATTATTGGATGCATAACGGTTATATAAATGTCGATAACAAAAAAATGTCGAAATCCCTCGGCAATTTCTTTACGGTTCGTGACGTTGCGGAGCAATTCGGCTATGAGCCTATCAGATATCTTATGATTTCCTCACATTACAGAAGTCCGATAAATTATTCCATAGATATAATAAAGCAGTGCAAAAGCGCCCTTGACAGACTTTATAACTGCCGTCAGGATTTAGCCTTCCTTGCAGACAGCAGTACGGGTGAGCTAAAAGAGGGAGAGCAGGAAATTAAGGACAAGCTCCTTACCCACAAGGATGATTTTATTTCGGCAATGGAGGATGACCTCAATACAGCGGATGCAATTTCAGCATTGTTTGAGCTTGCAAGGGATATCAACAGCAGTATTAATGCACAGACAAAGCCATCAAAGGAGCTTTGTGATTTCGCACTTAATCTATACAACGAACTTTCCGATGTTCTGGGACTTCTTTATGAGCAAAAGGACGGCGGAGTAAAGGACGATATTCAGGAGCTTATAGACAGGCGTGCACAGGCAAGAAAGGATAAAAACTGGGCTGAGGCAGACAGAATACGCAATGAGCTTGCCGGAATGGGAATAACAATAAAGGACACACCAAATGGTACAATAATAGTAACCGAATAAGAGGGCATTATGGAAATTGATATAAATGAATTGATAAAGTCTGCTGTGGTAGCAAGGAAAAATGCCTATGCACCGTATTCTGATTTTTATGTGGGTGCGGCACTGCTTGCGGATTCGGGTAAAATATATACGGGCAGCAATGTGGAAAATGCTTCATATCCCGTAGGAATATGTGCGGAAAGAAGTGCATTTGCGGCCGCCTTGAGTGCGGGTGAAAGGAATTTTTCGGCAATAGCTCTAATAGGAGGGAAAAACGGCGGAAGGGTGGAAAAATTCTGCTATCCTTGCGGAATGTGCAGACAGTTTATGTCAGAATTTTGTAAATCCGATTTCAGGATAATATCGGCAAAATCCGAGAAAGAGTACGAGATATATACTTTAGGTGAGCTTCTGCCAAAGTGTTTCGATTTGGATGTATAAAGCCTTATGCCGGAGTTACGATAATGTGATTCAAGGGGCTGTCACCGTAAGCATATAAAAAGCTTAGCGTGACAGCCCCTTTTATTGTTTGATTTCAGGTGTTAGTCGTTATAGCTTTCCTGAGATTCGTTTTCAAACTCATCAGAGTTGTAGTTCTTGGAATTTGTGCTGTTGCTCTTGCTGTTAGAAGAACTGTTCTTGCTGTTTGTGTTGTTCTGAGAAGAATTGCTGTTCTTTGATTTACTCATTAAAATCACCGCCTTCCGGATTTAGTATTATCAGATATTTTGCGTTTTATACAGTGAAGTGATATTATGCCTGCTGTTTTAATAAAAATTCAGTGAAATAAACAAAACAGTAACACAAAGAAAGCGGGACAAAGAAAACTACAGCTTCAGACATTGTTGTAAGTATTATAGTAAACACCGATAAGCCTTTACGTAATATATTCTTAAAAAATCAGGATTGCGGATATAAAAGGCTTGTCTGCTTATAAAACGAACGGAGAATAAAATGAATTTACCAAAGGAATTTTTAAATGAAATTAAAAAAATTCTCGGTGACGATACCGGGAAATATGTTTCTCTTTTTGATGAACCCTATTATCGGGGAATAAGCATAAATCGACTTAAAGCAGAACCGGAAAGAATCCTTCCGCTTTTGCCGTTTGATGTGGAAAAGTCACCGTTTTATCATGACGGATATTATATCTCCCCGGATTATGACGGCGTGGGTAATTTATGGCTCCACCATGCGGGAGCATATTATGTGCAGGAGCCATCGGCAAGCTCTGCCGTACCACTGCTTGATATTCAAAAGGGAGATTATGTACTGGATTTATGTGCCGCTCCCGGAGGAAAAACCGCACAGATAGCTTCGCTTCTTGGGGGGAGCGGTCTTGTATGGTCGAACGAAATTATAAAAAGCCGTGCAAATATTCTTTTGTCTAATTTTGAAAGAATGGGGATATCGAGAGGTGTTGTATCTTCATGCAGTCCCGAAATTCTCTGCGAAAAACTGAGCGGTTATTTTGATAAGGTGCTGGTTGATGCACCCTGCTCGGGTGAGGGAATGTTCCGAAAAAATCCCGAAGCAATAAAAGAATGGAGTCCGGAGCATACCGTGTCATGCTCACACAGGCAGCTCGGTATTCTGAAATCCGCCGCCGGATGTGTAAGAGAAGGGGGTATTCTTGTTTATTCAACGTGTACGTTTTCGCAAAATGAAAACGAGGAAGTAGTAGAGAGTTTCCTGAGTGCCTGCCCTGATTTTGAGCCTTATGATATTGATGAGCCGTTCGGAAGAAAAACAAAGTATGGTAATGCTGTGCGGATTACGCCCATTGAGGGCGGCGAGGGGCACTTTGCCGCCCGATTCAGAAAAAAGGGTAATACGGGCAGAATAAAAAATATATATAAACCAAAGAATAATATAAAAAAGGAAAGTAAAAGGCTTATAGAAGAATTTCTTGACGATATATTCACCGAAAGACCCGATTTGATATATACACTTGTCGGAAACAGGATTTATCTTTTGCCGGAAGATATTCCCCCTCTTGACGGAACGGGAATTATCCGTGCGGGAGTTTTTGGCGGGGAAATAATGAAGAACCGTATTGAGCCTGCCCATGCACTTTTTACCTCCGCAAATCCGGATAGTCTGAGGCGGGTACTGAGTCTTGACAAAAATGACCCGAGGATTGAGGAATTTTTGTGCGGCAGGGAGATAGACTGCGGCGGTGAAAAAGGCTATACCGCTGTTGCAGTTGAGGGGATGACGGTCGGATTCGGTAAATGCTCGGGCGGAAGACTGAAAAACAAATATCCGAAAGGTCTGAGAATTTAGGCTTTGGATATTTTCTTTGCTTTATTCCTGTGACTGCCGATATCAGAAATTATATAGGCTGCCGCAAACCCCGAAGCACAAAGGATTATATACAGCGGCAAACGCTCTGTCGGTATTTCCTTGGGAAATATATCATAGACGGATGTCATGATAAATCCTATTATAACCATATAGGTCTGACAGGGAAAACGCTTTTCAGCAATATCCGTAAGCTTTGCGGTAAGCAGAGTGCCGATAATTCCCCCTATGCCGAGAAGAATGAAGAAGTCAACATTCCCACCGCTGAGTCCTCCCCAGAAGCTTTCGTACATACCGAGAATAAGAAGTATATGAGATGTGCTTATCCCCGGAAGAACCATGGCGGCGGCAATAATTATTCCGCATATTATAAGCATGATTCCGCCGCCCGAGGAACCTGCCGGAGGTATAAGCCTTATCCCGAATACTGCGATTATACCTATAAGTGAAAATATCATGTTATACATATTCGATATTTTTATTCCCGATTTTCTGACAAGCAGAGGAATACTTCCCAAAATGGTACCTGTAAAGAAAAACATACATTCATTGGTAAAGGTTTCTATCATGCCGAGTACGGCACGGGAGAATAACAAAACGCCGCACAGACCGCCAAGGAAAACCAATGCAAGGAAGGGCAGATTTTCCTTCGGCTTTTTTATTATTCCGCTCACAGAGGAAATAAGTCTGTCGTATATGCCGAGTATTATCGCCATGGTACCGCCGCTTACACCGGGAATAAGCATTGATGAGCCTATAACAGCCCCGTAAAGGATATCAATACCGGCTTTTCGGGCAGAATTTTTTGTTAATATCGCCATGAATCCACACTCCGTAATTATTAAATATATTGCCACTTGAAAAATAAGCGGCAATGTGAGATAATAGTATATCAGTTATGCTGCACTTTTATTTATAACTATGCATTTCAAGATATAAAATATGTATCAGGCACATTATAAAGTCCTTATTGAAAAGGGTGACATTTATGAGGAAAGGAATATATTGCACATTGCTGTCAATATTACTTTGTGCGGCAGTATTTGTTCTTCCCATACTGAATCCGGGCACTGCACGGTCTGAAAATGATACGGATGATGTAAAAAAATCCCCGAATAAAATAACCGATAATAGTGAACCGACTTCGGCTCCGGAAATAAATACTCCAAAAAGTGATGAAACGGTTACGTTTATCGTTGAAGTTGACGGCGATTCGTTTTGCGATACGGTTCTTGCTTCGGCAGGAAAATATAAAAGCATTGCGGAATTTATTAATTCAAACGATATAAGACAATACAACGATGCCGTCAGGAAATCACAGGCGGTTGTCAAGGCGGGTATCCGGAAAATAATACCGGATATAAGCCTTGATAACTGCTATAACTACAATACAATATTCAATGGTTTCAGTGTAACCGCACCGTACAGCAGTCTTGAAAAACTCAAAAAAATTTCAGGTGTCAAATCGGTAACGCTTGCTTCATCGCATATGATGAGTATTTCCGAAAACGACCCTGAGAACGAAGCGGAGGGTCTTGCAGATACTGTCGGTACTGCGGATACAGTCGGTACCGACAGCGGAACAGATGGAGAAGCATCTGCTTCCGATAATGCGGAAATATCGGATTATACTGTCCCGCAAGACAGTATGACAGGGATTGAAAGTGCATATGCTGAAGGTTACACGGGAAAAGGTAAGGTTATAGCTGTAATTGATGACGGCTTTGACTGCGGACATGAAGCATTTTCGCTTCAGCCGACATCCGGCAGATATAATAAGGAATTTATAGACAGGCTTATATCCTCGGCAGGTTTTAATATAGCGGAGAATACCTCGCCCGTTGTTAGCAATAAGCTTATCTATTCCTATGATTATGCCGACATGGATGATAATACCTATCGTGAGGATTCGTCCCACGGAACGCATATGGCTGCTCTTATCGCCGGAAATAACGGCAAAGAGGATGAAAACCTGTTCAGAAGCGGAGCATATGATGCACAGCTTATTCTTATGAAGGTCTGCTCCGACGGAAGTAAAAAAGTGGGTGATGATGTTTTTCTCGCCGCACTTGATGATGCCGCAAAGCTTTCCCCGGATATTATAAACATAAGCCTTGGAGTGCCGAGGATAAGTACCACAGCGGGTATTTTTACAAGAGTGACAAATTCCCTTTCGCAGCTTGGAATATCCGTCATATCCGCCGCGGGAAATTTTTCCTGCAATATAGCAGACGGTGACGGAATTAATTCAAAATATACGGATTACGGAACGATATCATATCCTGCCGCATCAGAGAGTGTAACGGCTGTAGGTTCCGCAGATACCGAAACATATATTTCCGATTATCTTATTACCGATAAAGGTGAGCGTATTGAATACAGGGATATCTTGACGGATGGAAAATCCGGTTATCCTGTTTTCTCAGAGTATGAATATGAGGAATATATATATACGGATTCTTACGGCAGTGAGGATGAGCTTCGGATAATTGACCTTACAGGAAAAACAGCGATAGTAAAGCGCGGGGAAATATCCGTAGACGAAAAAATCAAAGCGGCGGAAAAAAGTGGTGCTGTCGGAATAATCATAATAAGCGATGAGCCGTTATATATAAATCTGACGGCTGCCGAAAGAACCATACCGGCAGCGGCGGTATCCTCAGACGCCGAAAAGTATTTTTCGGAAAATCCTGTCGGCAGGATAAAGTCATCGGGGAGCAAGTCAATATTTACAGCCGAAAACGGCGGAAAACCCTCCGACTTTACATCATACGGTGTTACGTCCGATCTTATACTGAAGCCTGATTTTCTTGCACCCGGTACGGATATTTATTCGGCGGTATCTGACGGATATAGTGCGTTGAGCGGAACGTCCGTATCATCCGCACTCACATCCGGTGCAGCGGCATTGGTTTCCGAATATGCGGAAAGCTCCCTCCCGGGGATTTCGGGCAATGATCTGAAGCTTGCATATAATGCACTTATAATGAATACAGCGGAAAGAATAAAGTATTCCGACAGTCTTTATTATACTCCTAGACTTCAGGGGGCGGGCGTGATGAATGTGGAAAATGCACTTGACAGTTCCGCCTATGTCCTCTCGGAAAACGGCAGCGGAGGAGTGAGTATGGGGGACAGTGATATCGGTGAGTATTCCTTTATGCTGAGACTGACAAGTCTTTCCGACGTCGATACGACATATAAACCGGATTTTGTTATACAGACGGATAAGATAATACGTGAGGACGGGGAATACCGCAATACACTTTTGCCGGAGGATATAAGTGAGTATACCGATGTAAGCTTTTTTGTCGGGGATGAGGAAATAAAGGATATAACACTGCCTGCGTACGGGAGCATCGAGGTAAATGTTAAAATAAAGCTTTCTCCCGCAGTTGTAATTTTGTATACGGAAAAAGCCGAAAACGGATTTTATGCTGACGGTTTTATAGAATTTACACCAACAGACAACAGCTCACAGCTAAGTATACCTTTTACGGGATATTGCGGAATCTGGGAACTTGCGGATATATTTGATGCTTCGGTTTATTCCGAAAATGACAGACCTGTCATAAGCGGTAATTCTCTTATGGGAGTTGCGGCGGACGGAAGCTCATATCCGGGCGTTGTTCTCGGAAAGAATATGACCACGGGAAATTGTAATGTGGATGACATATGCATAGGAAAGGATACGGTAAAGAATGTTTATGATTCGGCTTCGGCGGGGATATCCTTTATTATACCGAATTTTTATCTTCTTCGTGACGCGGCGGATTATACCATAAGCATAAGCAATAAAACGGGGGGTAATATCTTTACCGGTAATATCGGAACGGTTTCGTCATTC
This sequence comes from uncultured Clostridia bacterium, assembly GCA_947585965.1. Lineage (GTDB taxonomy): Bacteria > Bacillota > Clostridia > Oscillospirales > Acutalibacteraceae > UBA1213. The sequence continues at coordinate 2,035 of CANPXK010000026.1, read as the reverse complement.
GCAAGCGGCGGCTATGAGCCGTATGCGGAACTTCTGAGCAGCTTTAATTCTGACGGACTAAAAAATCTTTTTTCCTCAATAGCGGAGGGGGAGTATGTTTATACCGTTTCGGCAAGAGCAATACCGGCTGCCGGAGGAAAAGCTGATACGCAGTCCGTTTCATATCCCTTTACAGTGGATAATACAATACCCGGTAAGCCCGCAACAAGAACGTATTATGAGAACGAAAAAATTTATCTTGAAACACAGTCGGAAGATCGGAACGGAGTGCAGGGCTTTATTCTGTATACAGCGGTTAAGTCGGGAGATAAATATACTTATGCTGATAAAATTGATGATCTGATAAGCAGCGATCTTATGGATGAGGATTCATATTCCCTTATAAGGACGGAAACGGAAGGAAATAAGACGAAATTTATATATGATATAACACAGCTTTATACACAGCTTGTAAAGGTGAAATCTCATTCCGATTTTACGGATAATGAAATGTTAGACCAGACAAAGATTGTCGTTCGTGCCGTGGATAATGCGTATAACCTTTCCGCTCCGGTCACGGCGGATTCCATGGTGAATACAAAGGTGATATATAAGCTTACCGACCAGAACGGGAAGCCTGTCAGCGGAGTTAAGATATCAATTGCCGGAATAACGGCGGAGAGTGATGAATCGGGGCTTGCGGTATTTGATAAGATTATACCGGATTATTATACTGTAAGTATTATAGAAGTGCCGGAGAATTATACAACAGAAAATATGAACGGATCGTTGTTTCTTACAAAGAATGATACGGAATATGAGGTGAGCATAAAATTTAATTTTACGGGAGAATATCCCCCGGAGGAAATATCGGGCAATGAAGAGGGGTCTGTACAGCCCGAAAATGAAAATAAGAAAGAACCGGATGAGCCGGATATAAGCTTTGAAAACGATAATTCTTCATTTGCACTTATTTTTGTGGCAATTCTTCTGATTATTTCAATGGCGACATTGACAATAAAACGTAAGCGAACTAAACAGGAAAATTAATCATAAAAACAGGGATGCCCTATAACATTGAGATATAAGGGATCCCTGTTTTTATGCATCAAAAATAATAAATTACATCTGTTTTTTTTTGAAATACTATGCAAAGTATATAAAATATTATTTCCACTTTTTTGTTGAGGTATATTTGTAGACAAAAATCGAAAAATCTGCTATTATAATAAATTGAACATTAATAATATATTAAAGGGGTTATGACTGTGAACTATACCGTTAAAGAGGTTTTGCAGTTTGTTGAAAGCAATGATGTAAAATTTGTAAGGCTTGTTTTTTTTGATATATTCGGAGTAAAAAAGAATATATCAATTATGTCGTCCGAACTGAAAAGTGTATTCAGAAACGGTGCGCTTGTATCTTCGGCTAATGTATACGGCTTTGAGGGCAGGGACAGCAGTGACCTTCTCCTGTTTCCCGATCCCGCTACACTGAAGGTATTGACGTGGCGGCCGCAGCAGGGAGCCGTTGTGAGGCTTCTTTGCGATATCAGACATCAGAACGGAACACCTTTTGAGGGCGATGTGCGTATGGTGCTCAAAAATGCCGTGGAAAAAATCAGAAAATCAGGGTTCAGCTGTACGGTGGGGCTTGCGTGTGAATTTTATCTTTTTAAGATGGACGATGACGGTAATCCGACACATATCCCGCATGATAATGCCGGCTACCTTGATGTTGCACCGCTCGATAAGGGTGAAAATGTAAGGAGAAATATATGCCTGACACTTGAAGATATGGATATAATACCGCTGTCATCCCACCATGAAAACGGTCCCGGTCAGAATGAGATTGACTTCAAGCATTCGGATCTTATGAGTGCGGCGGATGATTATTCAACTTTTAAGTCCGTTGTGAAAGCGGCGGCGTCGATGAGCGGTCTGTATGCTTCCTTTATGCCTAAACCGATAATTGATAAGAGCGGAAGCGGTATGCATATTAATGTGGTTCTTAAAGAATATGATGAGAATATATTTACCGATAAGGGCTACGGAAT
>CANPXK010000025.1 GCA_947585965.1 uncultured Clostridia bacterium | reverse complement strand
TTTGAATTGAACCGCCGTATGCCGAACGGCACGTACGGTGGTGTGAGAGGGCGGAGAAAATCCGCCCTACTCGATTTGAAAGGTTTGAAGAATATAAAAACAAAGTGGATGCAGACAAAAATTTATGGATCAACATAAATCGTACCGCATAGGGTTGTTTAAGTACAATACTCTTCGTCCGCATCCCTATTTAATTATATCATAATATTTATTAATTTGACAAGCGTATCTCATTTCGCGTATAATCATCACATAAGATATCACTTGGTGTACTGAGCGGTCGTTTAATTATACCGAACGGTTAAAAACTCTTAAAAATCATTTGATTTTTTAAAATTTCTCATAAATTTATGGCAATTTAGAGAAAAAGTATCACTGGAGGAAAATTAAAAATTATTAATGTAAATTTGTGCAAAGTGACAAATAATATTTATTACTTCATCTGTGTATATTATGTGGGTGAATAATTCCAAAGAAATTATATTTGAGTTACGCATAAAAGTAATGTACCGAACGGAAGAATAAGACGGGAAAGGGGCATAAGCTATGTTTGAATGGGATACAGAACAATATAAAAAATTTGAATATGAGAGAACTATTCCGGCAAGGGATCTTGCAAATGCTATACCATTCAGAACCTCTCAGAGAATAATAGATATAGGCTGTGGTATAGGAAACAGCACAAGAGTACTCAAAAACAAATTTTACGACAGTTATATAGTCGGAGCCGATAATTCGGAAAATATGCTCTTAGCTGCCCGGACTAATCATCCGGATATGGAATTTATGTTATTTGATGCAAAGAAGGATTTTGATAATCTCACAGAGAGATATGATATTGTTTTTTCCAATGCCTGTATTCAGTGGCTGCCGCAACATGAAATTTTACTCCCCGGAATGATGAATATTTTAAATGACGGTGGTATTCTTGCCGTGCAAATACCATTACAGACCAAGCACCCTATGCATAGAATAATTACTGATGTTGCCATGAGTACAAAATGGAGGAGCAGGTTTAATTCACCGAGAAAACTGAATAATCTTACGGCGGAGGAATATTTTGATATACTTAGCAGTATATCTGCGGATTTTTCAATATGGGAAACGACATATATGCATCGTATGCCCTCGCACAGAAGTATTATTGAATGGTATAAGGGCACAGGTCTCAGACCGTATCTTGCTCAGCTTGACGTCAGGAGTGCCGCGGAGTTTGAAGAAGATGTTTTGTCGGAAACGGAAAGGCATTATAAAGTAAGGAATAACGGAGAAATTATATTTGAATTTCCTCGTCTGTTTTTTACGGCGAGAAAGTAATGTGAATTGTTTAGGGAGGAAAGATTATGAATATTGATTTTCAAAGGCTGACTGAAAATGAACTTGAGATATTTATAAAAATGAGGATAAACCAACTGCGTGAGGAGGGGGCAAGGAGGATATTGACCTGACCTTTGCACTGCGTGATTATTACATCAGACATATGGCTGACGGTACATTTATATCATGGCTTGCTGTTGACAGCGGCAGGATAGCGGCAACAAGCGGAATATCCATAGTGGAAAAGCCGCCTTATTTCGGCTGTCCGAGCGGTAAAATCGGGCTGCTTTCGAGTATGTATACAGATCCCGCATATCGCAGAATGGGAATCGCAAAGCAGCTGCTTTCAAGAGTGGTAAAAGAAGCAAAAAACCGTGGCTGCGGAGTGGTTTAGATAACGGCATCGGATATGGGGGTATTATTATACACTTCCTTTGGTTTTGAAAAGAACGGAAATTTCATGCAGTATAAGTTATAAGTTTATACTGATAAAAACCCGCAGCATAAGGCTGATTCCACATAAATAGCCGCCTTTTTCTGCCGACAAAAAAGTTTTTTCCTTTATTTGAAAAAAATTTAAAAAAGGTATTGACATTTTGCGGATGATATGGTATTATAATTATCGTCGCTGAGATGCGGGTGTAGTTCAATGGTAGAACACTAGCCTTCCAAGCTGGTTGCGTGGGTTCGATTCCCATCACCCGCTCCACATATGCGCTGATAGCTCAGCCGGATAGAGCAACTGCCTTCTAAGCAGTAGGTCAGGGGTTCGAATCCCTTTCAGCGCGGTGCTATGGTGGGTATAGCTTAGCTGGTTAAAGCGCCAGTTTGTGGCACTGGAGATCGTCGGTTCGAATCCGATTACCCACCCCATCTTTTATCTGCAAGTCAGCACTTGATATGGCTGCTTTTTTTTGCGGTAATTCAATGGGGTGTCGCCCAATGGTTAAGGCAACGGACTTTGACTCCGTCATCGCTGGTTCGATTCCAGCCACCCCAGCTATGTACGCTTGCGGAAGTGATGAATTTTATTGATATGACTCATTAGCTCAGTCGGTAGAGCACCTGGCTTTTAATCAGGGTGTCCGGAGTTCGAGCCTCCGATGGGTCACTGGTGTATGCAGCAGCAAAGCATTTTTCCCTGCTTTGCCGCTGTATTTTTTTGTATTATCGGGTTGATTTAATTATTCCGGACGATTGGCAGAGTCAGATTGCCTTGTTAAACCTGTAATATATCAGGCGTTTTATCTGTTAAGCTTATAACTTTACATTTATAAATGCTGGCTTACAATCGGAAAATCACAAAAAATCGTTTAAATGGTTTGAAAGGTTATTTTTCCGATAAGCTAATTTGAAGAAAGGCCCGGCTATGGTGATAATTGAAGAAGGATATTATCGTGCAAAAATTCAGGAATAAAATAGCACATATAGTATATAAAGGGAATAACTTTACATATATAATAAGTGACATAAGTTTTCGTTGTGATTATATTAAATCAGATGGTTTCGTTTATTTTTCTTCCGGGCAAATATTGCAAATACGACATATTATAATGTACAAATATAATAACGTTACATATATAATGTATAAGAGTTCTGATTACCCGAATGGGAAAAGGGAAAAAATACGGATAAAAAAACTTTAGTGGTTTTGCATAAACTGCAAACAGGATAATTGATAGATTCTACAAAAAAGAAATTTATGCTTGATAAAATCCGACCAGCGTAATATAATGATACTGAATAGCGGGTTTGTGCGTCCGTCTGCTCGTGTTGTGGGATGCCCGAATGTGCTGAAACAAACCAAATTATTTAAGGAAAGGAAGTAGATGCTATGTTACCAGGAAAGCTGAAAAGCAAGCAGGGCGTGACCCTGCCGGTGGCAATGGCTGTAACCTGCGTACTCGTTATCCTTTCTGTGTCGCTCATCGGTATTGCGCTGACAAGTATTTCCAATACGAGCGGTTCTGTCAGCAGTCGACAGGCATACCTCAATGCGAGGAGTGCGCTTGAGTATGCGATTACATACTACAGCGATACCGAACGTGTGCCGGAATTGTCTGAAGTGCATGATGAGTACATGGTGATGAAGGATAAAGAGGGAGGAACTACCAATGACGGTGCCTTGTTTGTTGCGGACGAGTCGGAAACAAAAGGGTACGCAACATATGTTCATGCCGACTACGAGGATGGAAGTTCTCCTCAGCTGAAGCTTACGGCATATGCCATGTCATCGGATGCTTTCGGTAAGAAATCAAAAACGGTTACGCTTGGTGCACTGATGCCGGAGAATGGATCGGGCTCCAGCGATACTCAGTTGTTCCCGCCGCCGGAAATAGTCCCGGCATCGAGACCGACAGACTATGTACCCCCAATGAACGCGATTACTCTTCATGTCAAGCAGTACCCCGGACAGAACTGGACGCCGTTCTATTATTTGTGGACATATAAGGATGTTGCAGACCTCTACAGTGTAACGGATAACTGTTACGGTCTGGAAACTTATTATAAGTCGAGGGGGAATCTCCTTAAATCATCAGGAGGAAACTATGACAGAGGACCACTTCTGTATTACAAGAAAAGCGGTTCAAATTATGTCAAGTCCAGCATGGATATTCCTACGGCATTTAGCTTGAACCATCAGAACGTTGATGCACCGTATCCTTGGAATACGTACAGCACAGATTTGGGCGATTCGCGTAACGGTCCTGCTACGTCCTTCAGTGCAGGTGACGGAGGATGGTATAGTGCAACGTACTATATTGACGATGCAAACGTTAATTACTTCAACCTCATTATAACGAAAAAAGGTCAGGTACTTAATGTAGGCTCCGAGTGGCACCCGGAAACACAGACAAGTGAAATGTTCCACTTGTGGTATCTTTTCAGCAGTGATAAGAATGTTTACTTTGAATTTCTGAAGCCCGGATTGCAGTATAAAGAGGGAAAGAGCTGGAACGGTCTTGATACATTGTCCGACAGAATGTTGGTTTATGTTAAAAACAAAAAGACCACTGTGCATTTCAGAGTAAAAGGTATTGGAGATACCGAGGCAGAAGCGAACAGTGCGGCACCGACAAATGCTCCTGTTATCAACAGTGTAAGTGTTAAGGGTGTTTCCATATTCGATAGCTCGGCGGACAATACTTCAGAATTTGTTAAAGGTGACACAATAGCAACAACGAGCGATATATTTAACACGAGCAGTCTTGAACAGGTATGGCTTCTGAACTTCATGAAAGGCAACGAGGGAAGAACAGGTGATGAAGTCGGTTACTTCTATGGCGTGAGTACTTCCGGTCAGGATCAGATGCTGTATGAAGGCTGCGGCTGGTGGGTTGCAAATATATCCTGCGGTGAAAATTTCGATATGACGTTCACCTATTATGATAAAGAAGGCAATGCCACAACGGACACGGTAAGTATTTCACCGAATACGGATAACGAAGCATTCGTAGTTGTTGATCCTGCGAAGCCGGGCTCGCTTGTATCTCGTCTTACAGAAAGAAGAGCATGCGACGAGATAGGACTGGATTACGAGTCGTATACTACCATCAAAGTAAAGTCCAGTGAGACCGCAACAACTATTGCACCTTATCTTGATTATGACAATAAAGAAACCTCATCAACTGCAAAGAGAAGGTTGATGGAAAAGGTAGATGAGGCACGTTCGTCATATCTTGTAGATGACTATGAGGATGCAAGTTTCAACGCATTTCAGGATGTTCTTAACGAGGCTCTTGAACTGATAAACGATACTGAGCTCAAGGCTGATTCAGAGTATGATGAAATGGTCAAGAAGATCGATGAAGCGATAAGTAATCTGAGAACCAAGGTTGTGAGCAGAGAGATATACAAGCTGCTTGAGGATCTTGTCAAGGAATGCGATAAGGCTGTTCAGGAACAGAGTGAATCATTTGTATACGATGGAGCAAAATTTGCCGCGTTTGTTGCAGAAGGCGGCGAGTATATAAAGGCAAAGAATCTTATCGAAAGCGGAGAAATTCTGAGAGATCCGTCATATACTTCGAGTGTAGTTATCGATATGAAGGATGCTCTTGAGAAAGCGCTTAGTGAACTTCAGGGAGGCAAACTTGACAAGAGTGTGCTTGAAGATACGATAAAAGAAGCCAAGAAATATCAGGGCAACGCCAGGTATAAGCAGGAGTATCTTGAAAAGCTTGACGAAGCAATCAGTAACGGTGAAGCTTTAAAAACCCGTTTATGTACACAGGAGGAAATTGATGCGACAACGCAGGCTCTGAGGCAGGCGATTGATGATCTCCTTGCAAATCCGAATATTGATATTGATATGAAGCCTATCACGGATTTGCTTGCAAATGCACAGGCGAAGCTCGATAATAAGGTTGATTGTACGGATGATACCTACAGTGATCTCCAAAAGGCTGTTGACAATGCAAATGCGATAACAGTGGATATCAGTGCTACACAGGAAATGGTTGACGCTGCATATGAAGAGTTGCTCAAGGCATATAATGCATATACCATATATAAGCCCGGAAGCGGAACGACCACATCGGATTCATACGCTACGGATACTCTCCTTCATGAAGGAAAGGTAAGGATCTGGGTTGAGGGTGCTCTTCGCGGAACCGTAGTAAGAAGCCATAAGGAAACCGCAGACGGTCCCGACATAGAAGATGTGGATGCATTTGAGATTACCGGATTTACAATGCAGCTGTTTAGGGGCGATTCACCTGTCGGCAGCTACAACTACACTGCCATGAATACAATCAACAGTCAGGGTCTTATGTACAGAGATGTTGAACTGAATAGTTTTGACAGTGTCAAGTTTACAATCACGGCAGTTCAGAATGAGCTTGGCGAATACAATTATTCGACAGGTCATTACGATATAAAGAGTTCTAAAACTGTAGTGTTTACGTCAGAGCAGGCTCTTGAGGTTAAGGATACAGGAAACGGAAATCTTGTATATTCATTTGGCAGCTTTGTAATGGCTGATTTAGGAACAACTGTGAAGAATACCGTAGTTATGAACACTGATAAGAAGCTTTCCGAGCTTTACATTTCGGGAACGGAAAACGCTGTTGTCGAAGTAACCAATGGAGACGGCAAGAGAGTTGACTATCCCGCAATTCAGGAGGGTCCGTATCGTGTAGCGAGATATCTCTACGATGCATCAGGCTCCAAAAAGCAAAAGGTTCAAATAAGATATTATTCTATAGATAACAGTGAATACCTTTATACCGATGCTTTTGATTCGCAGTTGGGACAGTATGTTGTTCTGCTTGACGAAACAAATAAGACGGAAAGATCGACAATCAAGATTAACATCCCGTATAACAGCAAAACCATAAGCGGAGATGATACAACATTTGTCGGTGTAAGCATTAATGGCGCTGACCCTGTTGAAGCAAATTTTGACGGTTCACAGTATGTTTATACTGCCGATTATTCGGGCGAGTTCAACTTCACGATTGTCAGAAATTATGGTGAAGGCGGTAAACTTAGTGTTACAACCAAGAATTCCATGCGTGTTAACAGAGCCGGCGAGCTCAATGTAACATATGATGCTGATGATACGATGTCTGCAAGCTATACGCCCTATACGTTCAAAACGGTTCCCTATCAGTTAATATCGGTTAAGAGTATTTATCCTATGTACAGCGATACAAGCGGAAGCGGAAGTACGGTGCAGTATAACAGTGTGGGTGAGCTCAGCGGTATTGTGTCTACTACATTCACCGAAGGCTTGCTGACGGCACCAACGGTTACGGCTGCAACGACAACACTGAAGAAGCAAACTGTTTCTTTTGATTACTTCAACCAGGTTCAGACCGATAAAGGCTTAAAGCCGACTAAAAATCTGGCGAAGACCGTAATATGGATAGATACCAATAATTCATATCTGAATAAGCAGCAGCCATGGGTTTATGTCTGGGACAGAAACGATCGTGCACTTAACGGTGCGTATCCCGGAATGCCGGCAACGCGTGTTGAAGAGACAAATTATTATTATGTTGTTGTTGATGCTACTGCACATGGATTGATTATAACCAAGAATAACGGTGCAACAAAGGTCGGAGGCACACCGGCAGGTTGGGCAAATGACAGGAGTAATAATGGCGGCGAAATATACCTTGACATAACCGATTCTATATGGTTTGAAGAAAATACTGTTAAATACCCCACAAACTGGAACAAAACATGCTATGGTGAATCGAAAGAACTCAGATATAATTCGTTTTGCAGACCATTTCAGTGTAACTGGGGCGACGAAAATCAAACAGGCGGTTGTTGTCTGTACACTATTATAGACGCAGAAGTTCTTAGTGCTAATGGTCATTCCGAAACCCTTAGCAGTTCAACGGTGAGCTGGAGCAGCAGTAATGCTTGTAATATTTACGATTATCATGCAAGTACGGGTAATAAATGTCCCGACCGGGCAGGTCACAACACGAAAGTGCATCCGTATGCACCGGGAAAAGTACAAAACTATAGCTATGGTTCATCTATAGGTGGAGCATATAAGTACTTCTATAGAGCGAAACGCCAAGATGAACCTCCGACGTACGAGACGCTTGTGGCTGAAGTCGATAGAGATGACATGGATGCAAAGGATTTGAGAATGCCGTTTGTTGGCGGTTCAAAAATAAAACTTGATAATATAAGCTATGCCAATTCGTATTCTACCTACTCACTTATGAAGGATGACGGTAAGACACGTGTAGGAATCGACTATGTCGGCGACTATGTCTTCAAATCCGAAAATGGTACCGGTATTGACAGAGCAGGAAATATGTACGGCGGTTCCGGTGGAAACAGAGAATCTATGGGACGTGTCGGTGATACGACGCTATCACTCATGTATGACTGGTATGAACGTAAGATACCGGTTGACCAATCGAGCGAATATACATTCCAGATTCAGGGTCTTAGATTTAAGTCGTCCAATGGCAAGAAATGGTATGAAACAGGCTATAAGACAGACACAACCTTCACTGAGCGTATTGAGGAAGTTTACGGAAATGTATGGCTTGTGGTTAATGATGTAACCATGAAGGACGGTCTTTATACGAATATGGTTCTCAGTTCTGTAGATCCCGAGAACATACAGATAGAAGACGATCAAAAGATCTATGTCAAGAAAACGACTAATATCGCTTCAGTAAAGATTGTTACAAAGGGAATCGGTGCTGGAAGCGTGTATACCATGACTGATGATACGGAAGAGACAGGCTATTTATCTGTCAAGATTCCGTCACAGACCCCGTTCCTTACAATTACTATAACCTACACGGACGGAAAGTCAATGACGTGCAAAACGTCCCTCCAAGGCGGAGATAACATACTCTTTGATCCGAGTATGAATGCAGGTACCGGCGGATGGAATAACTTTGTACCGCACAGGGTAGCAGTCGAGAGGGCTCTCTACAGTGCCCATGCTCTCTACTACGGTAAGGTTCTTGCGAGAGAGTATAATGAGAAGGGTAATCCGAAAAACCTCGGTGATAACGGTGGTAAAGGTTCGTATAAATATGCCGGAGCATTTAAGAGCCGCTTTATTGACAAGTACTTTACTGACGGTGAGATAAACGGTAACTGGACATCTGCAAATCTTGATGAAATCAACCAATGGGTAGCTGCATATACGGAGCTTTACGCAACCATGAGTGAGGCGAGAGCATATGTTCCCGGACATAACTATCCTGAATATCTCCATGGTTCGGGTGCCGATATTTATAGTGCAGAGTCTATAAATAAGATTGAGAGGCTGATTGCCGAAGCTGAAAATGTATATGAAAGTGATTCTACCACAGTCAATGATGTAGTTACTATGACGAGTAAGCTTGAGGCTGCAATTCAGGGTGCCTCGATAAATACAAGCGATGATGTAATCAGATTCTTCTTCTGCGATGACACAGACGAAGGTGAGGTATCGGCTAAAAGAGGTGAGGTTTACCTTAAGTATCAGCTCACCAAGGGCGGAACTGTTGAAGAACAGTCAACTAAATTCTATACTGAGAATGGTAACTATCCTTCGTTCTATGTAACGCCTGACGATAATGAAAGCTTTATCTATAATGCACAGTTTGTGATTAAATATCCTAACGGCGAAGAGACCGTCTGCGATCCCATACAGGCAGAAATACCGCTCAGTGGTCGTAACTGGTACTCAGACTGGTACTTCATTTATCAGCCGTCCGGCACAGGTACGGATAATTCACATTGGCACAGAGAGCCGGTTGCTGATGTAAGAACGAATGTACTCACTAAAATTGATGAGAGCATTGCAACTGAGGAAAATTATATCTTCGATATGAAGACAATGCGTCCCGCGTTCAAGGAGGCCGCACCGGCTGCAAATTCTGAGGCGGGTGCAATGGATCTGGATTTCCAGGATCTCTACATTGTATTCAAGGAAGATGTACAGGTTGTTCCGACAAGCTCCGCTGTTGGTGATTATACGATATATGCGGGTGCCTACAGGTTCACTAAGGACGGTTCTACAGGTCCCGAAGGACCGTTTGTATATGCTCAGAATTCTGCGGGTGACTGGGTACCGAGACTGAATTTGTTCACGCAGCTTGCTAAGGATTATTTCACTAACCCGGCTAATTACGGCGAATATGTCTATCCTGATGACGGCGGAAGTCCTGACGATTATATTGATGGTGTAGAAGCCGGTTTTGTTGCCAAAGGAAGCGGAGATGAACTCTCAATTATAGCAGGCAGTCATATGAGTAACAAGACTGTCAATATGACTGTTAATAACGGTTCATTCGCTGCAAACAGACTTATGCAGTTTATGACATCGGGCAGAATGTATTTCCGTTGGAGGAACAGCGGTAACCTTAATGTCTATAACAATGTTACAATGCTTGCAAGCGAGTTGACCTTAGCATCTTCGGGTAAGATCGTATCGCATAATGCCGATAAGCATTTCTACCTGGGAACCTTTGACGATGGTGTTGACTCAATGGAACTTGTAATTCTTACAGATCTCCATATACAGTATATTGACCGTTACGGAGATACACAATCGTTTATAATACGAAGAGGTGTATGTAAGATCAAGAAGGCTCCTGATAATGACGGAGATTATATTGCCGATCTCTTTGATAAGGACTACTGGAGTTCGTCACACGTACAATATCATGGTACAGGTGAGGATTACAGCGCAGAGGAAAACAGCCGATTCAGCAGATTCGGAGTAAAATACGTTAATGGTTAATCTTTAATTCAGGGCAATAAAAACCCCCCGACAGATTCAGACTGTCGGGGGTTTTCTTCTCCTGAGTTTACCGTACTAAATTTTTCCCGAGAGAAAGATATCTATAGTACTGTCAGGACTGCCGGACCTTCCGGTGTAGCAGGGGATGCCCTCATCATCAAGAATTGATTCAGAGCTATCCTCAATATTGCCGCATATTACGGCATCAACCTCAAACATACTCAGCATCCCGATCACCGATTCGCAGTCCCCGCTCATCGTTGCAAGAATCTCCGAATGACTTATGCTTCCGTTTTCTATCTCATATATTTTGAAATATCTGACGGTTTCAAATTGATTATGTATCAGGTCAGAGCTTTTGTCATACGTTACAGCTATCTTCATTATGTATCCCTCCCGATTTTAATATACATTAATATATCATGCGTATAATTGATTGTCAATATCAGAGCTGTATCAAAATAAAAGCTTCCTTAGTCTGAGTTTTTTTTACTGTGTAGGTATTTTTCAGTTTCTTGCTTAATATAATATAATAGTTGAGCGAAAAAAATAAATAATAAAAAATTCAAAAAAAGGCTTGACATTTGCTCCGGAATGGTGTATTATAATAAAGTCGCTGAGAGATAACGCAGTGAATTCTCAAAGCAACATGGGAGCATAGCTCAGCTGGGAGAGCATCTGCCTTACAAGCAGAGGGTCATAGGTTCGAGCCCTATTGTTCCCATATTTTGGTCCGGTAGTTCAGCTGGTTAGAACGCTAGCCTGTCACGCTAGAGGTCGACGGTTCGATCCCGTTCCGGATCGCTATATGCCTATGTAGCTCAGTCGGTAGAGCAGAGGACTGAAAATCCTCGTGTCGGTGGTTCGATTCCGCCCGTAGGCATCTGTGCGGATGTAGCTCATCTGGTAGAGCGCAACCTTGCCAAGGTTGAGGTAGCGGGTTCGAGCCCCGTCATCCGCTCCACTGTATTATACAGATTATAAGTACTTGTTACTTATGTGTTCCTTTGTTCAAAATGAATGTGGAGCTTGATATTCTGATTGAGCTCCATGTTTGTTTGGCGACATAGCCAAGTGGTAAGGCACGAGTCTGCAAAACTCTGATCCTCGGTTCAAATCCGGGTGTCGCCTCTCTTAAACGGCAATAGATTCAGCTGTATGGGCTTTATCTATTGCTGATTTTATTTTAATCCGGAGTGATAGAAGTGAAAAGGATAGCAAGCTTTGAAGTAAACCATGATTTGCTCGACAGGGGTATATATACCTCACGCATCGACGGGGATGCTGTAACTTATGATATCCGCATGAAAAAGCCTAACAACGGCGATTATCTTTCTACGGGAGAAATGCATACGATTGAACATCTTTTTGCTACATACGTAAGAAACAGCCGATACTCTGACAGCATTTTATATGTAGGACCTATGGGCTGCCGAACAGGTTTTTATATACTCATCCGTGATAATGTAAGTCCCGCTGAGGCGATAGAACTTATCAAGCAGTCATTTTCCTTTATTGCGGGTTTTGAGGGTACAATACCGGGCAGCACTCGAATGGAGTGCGGAAACTATCTTGATCATGACCTTCCGGCAGCTAAGAGGACTGCTGAGGAAATGCTTTCAGTAATTAAAGATTGGACCCCGGATATGCTTGTATATAAAAAATAATTGGTGATTTATCCTTTTCTCTGTTTTTCTTGACAAAGCTTTGATAATTATTTATAATTATATAAGATTTTTCGGGATATTTGGTATGGCAGGCAGTGTTGTTGATGCCTGCTTTTCAGATGTGAAATTGGGAATTGTTTTTAAGGGTAAGAGTGCAGTGATAAAGTCTGCGTACATATTGTATTTTGTAAAATCTACAGTAAAAAGGGGATTATTGAATTTGAAATACAGGAAGGGTATCATAGCTTTTATTGCAAACTTGTTTATTTTTGCACTATGCGGCAGCTTTTTTGTGCTTGCAGAGGATAGACCTACCTTTGGAATAAATGAAATTATAGATTCGGGCAGTAATGTTACCGCTATTGTTTCTTTCACACCGGGTAAAGCTGCATCAGGCTCTATAAAAATCGGATATAATACAAAGATACTCAAATTTGTTTCGGTTGATAAGGGTGCGTCAAATGCCAAGACGATAAATATCAATTCAGGCAAAAACGGGGAGATTTCCATAGATTTCGACAATGCGGGCGGGATTGTAAGAGGCAATACCGAGCTTGCCGGGATAGACTTTGTTCTGAGGTCAGACAGACTTTCATCGGATGATGTATATGCGAAAAGTTTTGTATTATATGATGACAGGGGTAAACTTATCTCCGATAACAAAACCGCTGATTTAATGTATAGTATAAATTCAGGAAATATGTATCCTGAATACAGTGAGGATGAATTTCCGGAAGAGCAAAGTAACAGTGGTAACGGTGACAACAGCAGAAGCGAAAGCAGTAACGGTAACACCGGTGACAGCAGCAGAAGCGAAAGCAGTAACGGTAACACCGGTGACAGCAGCAGAAGCGAGAGCAGTAATGGTAACACCGGTGACAACAGCAGAGGCGAAAGCAGTAACAGTAACACCGGTGACAACAACGGTAATAGCGGCAACAACAGCGTTGGCGGCAATAACGGTAACGGCGGCGGAAGCAATAACAGCAGTGTCGGAAGCGGGACACATACCGGTGGTTCCGAGGGTTCCGAAAGTACGGTATCCGGCGGCAGTGTAAATTCCGCAGGGGGAGATTCGCCCGAAAGTCCGCAGAATTCCGATGGTACCGTACAGGTGCAGAGCAATCCTGAAAATGTCTCGGCATTTCCCGATGTCGAGGGTACAGTCAGCGGTAATGAACAGGATGTTTCCGATAATGATATAAGTACGCCCGGCGGCGCAGGCGACCCGGAAGGAACTGCTGACGATGCCGCAGAGGAAGTCTCTGAGGAAAAGGACAATCGTGTTATTATTGTTATCGTTATATCTTCAATTACGGTGGTTGTAGTAGGTGTATTATATTTTCTCGTTTCACGCTGGATTGATAAAGATGATGAGTCGGATGAAGACGGCAAAAAGGAAACGGATGATAAGGAATAATAAATTATTCTCCCTGCCTGTGAGTTATGTTCTGACAGGCAGGGAGTTGCATTTATATAATGTTTTTTTCCAAAACATCGGAAATATATTTAAAGTACGATGTTTTTATGTATGTCAACTGCATAAAAATCGCAGCATACCCCGAATTATTGGTATGCTGCGCAGCTTTTTATTTATTTTGTCAGGCTCATTAAAGTGCCGAATAACCGAAGCTGTTTACGAGAGCGTCAAGTTTTTCCCCCTGTTCACAGAAAGGACAGCGATGCGGCTTGTAGCTCTGATAATCTCCGAGATCATTGGGGTCAAATACGGAATTTACGGGGTGTCCGTCACATTCCTCTACGGTAGCAAAAATAGAAGCAACTCCCGCAACTCTTCCGCCATAGTAATTTACGGCATCAATAGCGGCAAGTGCGCTTTTACCTGTCGTTACGGAAGCGGCAAGAACAAGCACATTTTTTCCTGCAAGCATAGGAACAAGATTATCACGGAAAATCATCTGTCCCCCCTGTATATATTCCGGCGAAACGACATAAATTGTCTGGTGTGCATTCATATTAAGATAATGGTCGCTTGTAAGCTCATCGGCAATACAAGTACCAATGACCTCCATACCGTCAATGCAAAGGATAGTGTCAACTATGGTGTTGGTCCGGTATTCATTTACAAGTTCCTTAGCAACAGCCCTTGCCTCCGAGAGGCGCATCTTCTGAGTTGTAACATCAATAAAATAATTGGTATGGCTGTGCATGGTTGCAAAATGACCTTTTTTTACCCGAAGAAATACATTCTTATTTTTTGTCCTGATTTTAAATTCTTTTGTCATAATTTCACCCCATATAAACAAAATTTATTTGATACAATAATTATTTTACAACAAACTGACCAATAAATCAAGCACTAAATAGATTATAAATGAAAAAGTAAACGTGTTTGGATAACGTATATGTAAAAAAATTTATGTATTGACTTAATATGTAAAGTGTGTAATAATATGACTTGGAAAATAACTCAGCCGGTTGTACAGGCACGATGTTATTACGATTATTATTTAAAATATCCGGGGGGAAGTTTCTATGAAAAGAAAATTTGTAAAAATACTTGCATTGTTGATGATAATATGTGTGTCTGCTGCTATGTCATCCTGTACTGATGGTAAGAGTACGGATGAAACCGCAGCGAATGTCAGCTCGGAGGATATCAGCGAGGTATCCATAGATACCTCGTCAGATCCTTTACTGGAGAAAAGCGATCGCGTTGTGAGTCAGGTTTCTCAAAGCGTATCTGATACAGTATCAACAGACAAGACCAGGGATTCGCAGCTCTCGAAAAATACGGACGTTTCAAACAATACTACTTTGGATTCACACGTAAGTGGTGAGTGTGAAATATCCGAAAATATAACAGAGCGTGAGGCACTTGAAAATTATGTTTCATCCATGCAGACCGAAGGGGAAATAGTTGAAGATTATTTTAGTACGCAGGGCATTTCGGCAAAGTGGAATGTAAATAAGTATAAGATAGATGATTTTAATTATGACGGAAGTGACGAGCTTATCATACAATACTACTGTGGAATTGACGTTAATGGAAGAAGTGCTGAAAAGCAGGGTGTTGCAATTAAAATAGTAAAGTTCGAGGATGGACAGATAAAGGAATACGGCAATTTTAATTCATTCAATAATTATATAAGAATAGCGGGAGCTGATGTAGGTGGTACGGATTCAGAGATTACTGAGGAGCCCTATATTGATTCTGACGGAAATATCGGAATATTTACTTCCCGTGCAATTGTATCAAGTTGTATCGGTCTTAATTACTGCACTTCGGTAATTAATAATGGTGTATTGGTTAATCAAGGCGGTTTCGGGTCGGTAATTATTTATGGTATGATGGGTCGTTACGGACATGAAGATCAACCGAGTGATGCACCGTATTATTTTGAGATAACTCCGGATAATTCTTTTGATCATGCCTATTTGTTTATGGAGTTGGAAAACATGATGGACAGCAACAACAATTATATTGATTATAGTGATGCAAGGGAAAAATTTGAAAGTACCGAAAATATTAACAGAATTTCAGACTTTGCTATAAACAGTGAATCTGTGCCGATAATTTTAAGGCAGAATTATTTTGATTTTGATCAGTTGTGCTTCTACATGGATTAACGGAAAACAAATAGCGTGTTAATGGTAGTTTTGTCGAAAAGAAAGTATAACAAAATTCATGCCCGACCATCAGAAAAATATCCGATGGTCGGGCATAAAAGTTATTATCAGACTAACCGAATCAGTTGCGGTTCAATTATTCACCGAAATATCTTTTTAAAAGACCTGCAAACCCTGCACCGTGACGAGCTTCGTCCTTAGCCATTTCATGTACGGTATCGTGAATTGCATCAAGATTCTGAGCCTTTGCTTTCTTGGCAAGTTCAAATTTACCTGCACAAGCGCCTGTCTCCGCATCGACCCTCATCTGAAGATTTTTCTTTGTGCTGTCGGTGAGAACCTCGCCGAGAAGCTCGGCAAATTTTGCAGCGTGCTCAGCCTCTTCAAATGCGTATTTTGTAAATGCCGCGGAAATTTCGGGATATCCCTCTCTGTCAGCCTGTCTTGCCATGGCAAGATACATACCTACTTCACTGCATTCACCGTTGAAGTTGGCAACAAGTTCCTTGTATATTTCGGGATCTACACCCTTTGCGGAGCCGAGCTCATGAATGGTAGCGAATGATGTATCAGAAGACATCTCTTTAAATTTCTCCTTGGGCGCCTTACAGACAGGACACTGCTCCGGAGCTGCTTCCCCTTCATAAACGTAACCGCATACCTGACATACAAATTTTTTCATTTCTGTTTCCTCCTATTTTAAAAAATTTATTTGATTTATATTTCCGACAATAAATATATCGTCAGATTACAGAGTTATTCGGAGCAGCTGCCGCATATACCGTAAAAGGTCAGACTATGACCATATATCCGGACATTATATTCGCCCGAAATATATTCATAGGCACTTGTGTCAAAAAAGCTTCTGCCCACAGGAACGTCTGTCACACGAAAGCATTTGGTGCATATAAAATGCGGGTGCTGTGATATATCCGCATCGAAGCGTTCCTGACCGTTCACCACACCGATGGATCTGGCGAGTCCTATTTCCCTGAGTACATTAAGATTTCTGTACACGGTTCCAAGACTGAGATCCGGCATGGTTGGTTTAAGTTTTTGATATATCCACTCTACAGAGGGATGGGTATTTGTTGAAGCGAGTGTATCATATATTGCTTCTCTTTTAGCACTGAAATTGCGTTTTTGCTGCATACTCATCACCTCACGGATAATATTTAGTTAAATAAATCAAATCAGTAATCATTACTGATTATTTATAATATAACACATTTTTTTGTTTTTGTAAATAGTTTTTTTATGAATTTTCAATCAAGTTTTACAAACTGTGAAGAAACATATCCTTGAATACCATTGTATCTTGTCAGATACCAATCTCCATCGGAGCCTATTATCGAAAGTCTTGTGCCTTTGGGAATTGCAGCAAGAATTTCAGAATTTGTTGATGGTTCGCTCCTGAGGTTAAGTGAGGTGTTTTGTGTAGCAACGGTACCGGTTCTGACACCTGTGGGAGTGCGGAAAGGTACGCCCAGGAATTCTGCCGTTGACTGTGCAAGGTTTTCAGCAATTTCTCCTATATTTTCCCTTATCCAGCGTGCATCCTCGCGATTATCGTGATATGCCACCTCGATAAGGATGGCGGGGGCGGTTGTCCTCGCAACTTCACCAAGACTTGTTGTCGGAACAGTCTTGACAAGGGCAGGATCAGGATATATCTTTTTGAAATTATTTGCAAAAATATCCGCCGCACGTTTACTTTGCGTAGAGTTTGGGTAGTAGTATATCTGTGTTCCCTGATTTCTTCCTGCACTTGACGCAGGGGAGGCATTGGAGTGAATTGCGAGATGAAAATTATATACCCCCGAATTGGATTGGGCAATTGAATTATTTACCGTTTTACTCGGATCATTTCTGACATATTCTATACCCGAGGCATCAAGATAGGGAATCATCGCATCGGCAATGAGATTCATATAATATTCTTCGTTCCCTCCGTCTACATAGGGGTTGTATTCCTGTGTTGACGGACTCAGATAAATTATCGGCATGGTAATATCCTCCATAATTGTGTTTATTGTAATCATATGATAACGAGAAGACTATTTATTCATAATTTCACCGAAAAACTCCTCGGCACTGAGATTATTCGGCCGCAAAAATCTGTGAAGATGAAAAAGATCCTCTTTATCCGAAATGTGATTCATTTTATTTTCACAGTCTAAAATAGCTTTAAATCCGAGTGAACGAACGATTTCCTCTGTATATTCACTTTTTGCACCAAAGGGATATACAAAGGTGCAGGGTCTGGTTCCTGTTTCTTTTTCTATCCTGTCGTTGGCGGTCATAAGGTCAATGCTCAGACGTTTTTTATATTCTTCATAACTTTCTCCGCTTTTTGCCGCCGCTCCCCTTGAATTACCCGTAAGCTTATGAAGATTGTATGTGTGGTTCTGTATTTCAACGAGTCCGCTGTCCGACATTTCCTTCAGCTGCTGCCATGTACACTGCGACCACAGCGGACTGCGGTATTCCTCATTTTCCGCATCATCAGCGGATAAGCCTATCGGAGATATAACGGCTTTTGCTTTGTATTTTTTTAAAATAGGATATGCATAGGCATAATTATTCAGATATCCGTCATCAAAGGTGATAATGACAGGATTTTCCGGCAGGGGAGTTCCTTTTTCAAAATAATCCGTAAGCTCCGATAAAAAAATTGTGTTATATCCGTTGTCGGAAAGATATTCAAGATCCTGTTCAAAAAATTCGGGGTCAATCATATATTCATTCTGCCTGTCCTCTTTTTCCATGAGTCCGTGATACATAATAATCGGAAGCTTGATTTGTACCGTTCCGGTTTGTACCGGCATGGAATAAAACGTGAAAGACACACATACAGAAGCGATAAATATACAAAGTACGGCTGTAATAAGGATTTTTTTATTGATAACAATAAACATATTATATCTACCTCCAAATTGTTTCTCAAAATTATATAAATCCTATTGAATTTTGTTGGAAAATATAGTATAATTTAATAAATTTGCAACTCCTAATATTTTCTGAGAAATAAAAATACGTATTGTAGGCTATGCAGAGGTGGTTGAAGTGTCCCGGAAAAAGATAATAGATTTTTTTACAGGTACGCCTGTCTATAATGATGACAAAGATTATGCGGATTTTGCATATTTCAGTGCGCCGCTGAATATCTTTTTCCTTGCTTGCCTTGTTTTGCATAGTGCGTATATGGTGATTTTTTCGTATCTGAGGATACCGATGATGATCATATTGGATCTTACGTGCGTATTGCTTTATACCGCATTTGTCATTATTCTCAGGAGGTTCAAGGGGTCATGGTTTCCATGTGTTCTGCTTGCCGGAGTGGAGCTGTTTGTGCATCAGATATGCACAGTCAGGATGTTCGGACTTGCTCCGGGTTTTCAGTATCTGTTGATACCTCTCATGTTTATGACCGTGTTTATACGGATGAAGGGCAAATTTTATCATTATCTCAGGGGACTTATTATTTTGGTTGCCTCTGTTACATTTATATATCTGGTAATCTTTTTTAATGACATTGAACCTTATTATAAACTGCCCGGGGATGTGTCAATAGTACTGTTGGTGATTAACTGTATAATAAGCTTTACGGTAACGCATATATTTACGGGCAGGGTTGTACTTTCGCTTGATGAAAAAAGGAGCGAGCTTGATACAAGTGTGAATGAAAAGACAAATACAATTTATGAAATGCAAAATCAGATAATAATAAGCTTTGCAAACATCATAGAGGCAAGGGACGGCAGCACGGGAAAACACGTCAAGCGTACAAGTGAGTATGTTGAGGCACTTGTCAAGGAACTCAAAAGAAACGGAAATTACAGGGATATTCTTGATGAAAGATATATGCATGACGTTATGATGTCGGCACCTTTGCATGATATAGGTAAGATAACGATTCCCGATTCTATTCTTACGAAATCGGGAAGACTCACACAGTCCGAATTTGAAACAATAAAGCAGCATACGATAAATGGTAAAGCGATAATTGAAGAAGCAATGTCAGATATAGAGGACGAGGAATTTCTTAAGGTGGCAAAATCCGTTGCCCTCTACCATCATGAATGTTGGGACGGCTCCGGATACCCGTACGGGATATCGGGTAATGAAATACCGCTGTGTGCGAGGATAATGACAATAGCGGATTATTTTGATGCGCTTGTTGCGAAGAGAAGCTATAAGGCTGCATTGCCGACTTCAGTGGTATTTGAAAATATCAAGGAGCAAAGAGGGAAAAAATTTGATCCTGTTGTTACGGATGCATTTCTCAGAATAAGGTATCAGATTGAAGAGATAGCGAAAGCTAATGCGGATTAGTATATAATGTTACGATTCATAAAAATATTGACTGTTTGATAATAATATTGTATAATAATCATATAAACTTGGAAATTGCACAGTTTTGTGCTGAGATAAAATTGACTTAGGGGAGATTGGTATGGCATTACTTATAAATTGTCCCGGATGCGGCAACAAAATAGTAAATAACGGTCAGAACTGTCCGTTCTGCGGATTTAATGTCAAGGAAAATAAAAGTGCTGAAGAAATGGAAGCGGAGGCTAAAAAGACCGAAACTGATGTTGAGAAGAATACTAAGATTCCTCAGCAGGAGAAAGTACCTGTAAAGAAGGATGAACCTGTGCGGGAGGAAAGGTATGACCCGACCGAAACACAGCAGCAGACCGTACAGGCTGAGGTTTATGAGGAACAGGAGCAGATGTCTGTTAATGAAGCAAAAGAGCTTTCCGATATCGGGGCTCCGGCTGACGGAAAAGCACTTCCGCCGATAGAGATTGAAAAACCTGTTCCCCTGTCTAAGATTGCAAATACACCGGCTGTAGAGCTGACTCCGATAGAGTCGGAAAAGGTTGATAATAAATTGCCTCCCATGCAGCCTGAAAGAGAGATAACAATAGAGCAGATCAGGCAGACACCTGCCATTAAGCTTACTCCTATTGAACAGGAGAAGGTAGAGGACAGGCTTCCCGATATTAACACTGAGAAATCAGCGCCGCCCGAAGCCGCACACTCCGGGGCAGGTATAAATATAGAAAAAGGAAATGTTCAGCGCTCGGAACAACAACCCGTTCAGCAGTCTGCACCAAAGGCAAAGAGACAATGGTCAACCGAGCCTGTACAGCAGCAACAGCCGGAGCAGCTGCAGCAGTCAGCGCCGAAAGCAAAAAGACAGTGGTCAACCGAGCCTGTACAGCAGCAACAGCCGGAGCAGCCACAGCAGCCTGCACCAAAGGCAAAGAGACAATGGTCAACCGAGCCTGTGCAGCAGCAACAGCCGGAGCAGCCGCAGCAGCCTGCACCAAAGGCAAAGAGACAATGGTCAACCGAGCCTGTACAGCAACAACAGCCGGAGCAGCCGCAGCAGTCTGCGCCAAAGGCAAAAAGACAGTGGTCAAGCGAGCCTGTACAGCAGCAACAGCCGCAGCAGTCAGCGCCGAAAGCAAAAAGACAGTGGTCAACCGAGCCTGTACAACAACATCCGGAGCAGTCAGCCCCGGATGCGAATAGACAATGGTCGACATCTCCGAAGACAGAGAATAATTCATCTGATAGTGATGATGATTTTATAGCTAATTTCAAAAGAGAGTTCGAGAAAAACAATAATCCTTCATTCGATGTGAACGCTCCCTTGAATCCGGCACCGAGAAACAACAACCCGCCGGTACCGCTTCAGCAGGCTCCAAATAAGAAAATGCCTGTGGCGGGTATTGTGGTTGTTGTAGGGCTTATCGTTGCGATAGTCGTGATAGTTTTTATTATGATGAGCGGAAATGGCGAAAGTGAGTCGTCACAGGACAGCGGTGTATCCGCGTCCTCAGCTTCGACTTCTCCGGAACAGTCTGATTCTTCGGTTAAATTTACAAAACCCGATAGTTGGGGCGATAAGGTATATGCGTATGTATATAACAGTGAAAAAGTCGAAAATGCAGAATGGCCGGGAGTAGAAATGACGGCTGACGGCGATGGAACGTACTCCTATACCGTACCGGATGATATAAAGGACGGACTGATTATATTCAACGATGGTGATAAACAGTATCCCGGAAAACAGCAGGATGGTCTTGAGGTGGTTGCAGGTACTGTTTATTCTGTGGAAGGTGACGGAGTCGACAGTGATATAGTAATAAACTTCACAAAGCCCGATGCTTGGGGTGACAGTGTCAATGTTTATGTATATGAGGACGCAAGCAGCATCATAAAAAATGCAGATTGGCCCGGCGAAGCCATGACGAAGAATTCTGACGGAACATACACCTACACGATTAAAGCCGGTACATTTGATAAGGCTAAATTGGTGTTTAATGATGGCAAGAATCAGTACCCGAAAAAAAATGGTTTGGTGGCTGAGGACGGTAAAATGTATACTGTCGAGGAATAATATGCAATATTTCCGGAATTCCGGCAAATTGAGCTAAGTTATAATTTGTGATTAAAAGATGGCGACCGTAGTTTCAGTGGCTTTTCAGTCGGTGAAATTGCGGTTGCCGGAATTTGTTTTTACGATATACCTTAAATTGTGGTTCTTTTTTTGGCATTTCCTTCCCATTTTGAATAAATACAACACAGGATGACGAGTTACAGAAAGATATAATTCCATTCCCTGTGATTTATTCAGTATAAAAGAGGTTATATGCAAGACTGTAAATGTCTGTCATATAACCTCTTATTTTTACGCAAGAATGGGTTGAAGCTGTTTTTCGGACAGTGCAAGTTCCAATGCATTGGGAATGAGCTCGAAATGCGAAACAAGAGAATTTGGTTTTTTTTCGGGATCATCCTGTGAAAAAGGAACGAAATAAATATGCCGTGTATTCATGAGCCTGCCTATATTCTGAGCCGATGAGCCGAGTGCATCATTGGTTGCTACGGCAAGAAGCACAGGCTTTGACTGCCTGAGATGGGATTTTACTGCCATTGTAACAGGCGTGTCGGTTACGGCATTCGCAAGCTTTGCCGTCGTGTTACCTGTACAGGGAGCAACGAGCATGATGTCAGTCATCCTCTTGGGACCTATAGGTTCTGCTTCCTCAATTGTATGAATGACAGGTCTTCCGCATATTTCCTCAACTGATTTAATTATATCTGCGGCCTTTCCGAATCTTGTATCCTTATTATAAACATTATCTGACATTATAGGCAAAATACGGTATCCTATCCCGATAAGCCTTTCCATTTCTTTTAAAGCCTTTGAAATTGTGCAGAAGGATCCGCACATTGCAAACCCAACTGTTATGCCATTCATAATTCTTCCTCCTCAATTATGTTATAAACTGCATTTTTTATGATGATTCCTGCTGTTTTTGGAGCTGCCTTCCCGGGAAGAGAAAGTGCGTGGAAGACCCTGATTGACATTCTCTCGGCGGCATTATCGTCAACTCCGCCCGGAAGTGAGGCAAGATCAATAACAATGGCTTCCGACGCTATTCTTGCAAGCGTGTGAGAATCAAGCACCATTGCCGGAACCGTATTGAATACAAGATCATATTTTCCGACCATGTTGTCAACAGGTACAGGAGTCATTCCGAGTGCTCTTATGAATTCCCTGTCTTTGATCTTTCTTGCGGCAACCGTAACATCAGCCCCTATGCCTTTAAGGATAAGCGAAAGAACTCTGCCTATTCTGCCATAGCCTATGACAATACACCTTGAACCGCTTACTGTCCCGTCATATTCCCTCATGGCTATTTCCAAAGCTCCCTCGGCTGTCGGGAGAGCGTTTGCAACAGAAAATTCTTCACGACTGCTGTATCGGAAGAGCCTCATGGATGAAACGGTATTTTCATCAACGGCTCCGTTGATTCCGCAGAATACGGGTTTTTTACTCCCGATTACCCTTATAATATCGCTTATTTCTATAGAATTTTCGGAAAAAGGGGCAAAAACGGTACTCCCGTCCTTAGAAATCGGAAGCGGAAGAATGAATGCGTCAGAGCTGTTTACAACCACGGAGATATCACTGTTTTTCAAGCCGAGCATATCCCGGCTTTTGTCGAATCCCGTGAGAAATACTCCGTAGCCGTCATCTGCCATGGAACGAGCACAAAAGAGCTGGCGTTTGTCACCTCCGATTATACCAAAGCTGTTTATATCAAGCATAAGCTTCCTCCGAAATTAATTATTTCCAACAGTTAAATCATCTGTTTATAACATAATATGATTAATGAATATAAACGTGAGGGGATGTGATAAGGTGATTATGTATCTATTGACAGGGAGTGTCGGAATATGTATAATTTATATAAAATATTATCGGAAAGCTGTGTTGATATTGGAAGCCAAAACCTATACCTGCCCTAACTGCGGTGCAGATTTGAAATTTAATGCCGATGAGCAAAAATTCACCTGTGAATTTTGTCAGGGGAGTTTTACCGAGGAAAAAGTAAAGGAATTGTTCAGAAGAATGAATGAACCCCCGGCATCGGTTGAAGATGAAGAGGAGAATGATCAGCATGACGAGTCGGAAAGGGAATTTTGCGAAAATACAAATTTATACCAATGTCCGAGCTGTGGAGCGGAGATAATGGCAGACTCCAATACAGCGGCTTCGTTTTGCTACTATTGCCACAATCCTGTTATACTGAAAGGAAGGGTTGACGGAAAGGACAAACCGTCAAAGGTTTTGCCGTTTTCATTCGGAAGAGACAAGGCGATTGAATATTTTAATCAGTGGGTCAAAGATAAAAAATATGTACCAAATGACCTCGTTTCCGAAAAGCAGATCGAAAAAATGACAGGATTATATGTACCCTTCTGGGTAGCAGATGCCACAACGAATACCAGAATGACAGCTATGGCAAATAATATCCGCACATGGACATCCGGAGGATATGTATATACGGAAACAAGCAACTTCTCTGTCTTGAGGGATGTCAATATTGAATATAACGGGATACCCGCGGACGGATCAAAAAAAATAGAAGATTCCGTTATGGAGGCAATAGAGCCGTTTGATTATACAAAGCTCAGAGATTTTGATATGTCATATCTCAGCGGATTTTTCGCGGACAGATATGATGTAAATAAGGAAGAGATGTATCCGAGAATACATCAAAGGATGTTCGAGAATAATACAGCGGTAGTGGAATCATCCTGCTCATATTCCAATATGTATAATAAGGAATTTAAAAACAATGTGTTAAAAATACGTTGGAATTATATGCTTTTGCCTGTATGGTTTATGACCTATAAATATAAGGACAGAATATGGGAGTATGCTATAAACGGACAAACAGGAAAGGTTTCGGGAGAACTGCCTATTGATAACAAAAAGCTTCTCCGTCATCAGATACTTACGGGTCTTCTTATATTCCTTATAATTATAGTTATCGGATATTTCCTGGGAGGGCTTACGATATGAAAAGACTGTTTGCATTTATTTCCATTCTGACTGTTATGATAGGCTGTGTTTTTGTAACAGCCGCCGCATATGGGGAGGATACTTATTATTCTGACGGTTCATATCGTGTCGGAAACGCCTATTTAAAGGATGAGGCAGGGATTTTTTCCGATACAATGTCGGGAGAGTTATTTGACAGTATACGGGAAACAGCGGATAGAATCGGTATGAATGTGGGGGTGTATATAGGCGGCACTTATCGCAGTGATTCTGCAACAAGGAAATTTGCATCGGAAAGCTCCGAATTGATTTTCGGAAATGGGGAAGATGTAAGCTCGGTTTTTCTGTATCTTGACTTTGAGGGAGGATCTTCCAGTTATGATTATATAGATACATTCCACGATGCACAGCTTTATATCACGGATTCCGATATTGATGATATAATTGACGATATGTATGAATATTTGCCCAAAAGCGGAGAGACGGTATACGATTACAAGGTTAGTGAGGCAATAAAGGTATTTTTGAATGATCTTGTAAAAGAAAAAAACGGAGGTGCAGACCATAGTGCGTGTTATTATAACAAGGAAAAAAATAAATATCGCTATGTGTTTTTCGGAAATATAATGGAGTCCTCAATAAAGCCATACAGATTTGTAGTATTATTTTCCGTATCGGGAATTATAGCTGCCGTTATTGCGGCGGTTTTATCGGGGCAGAGAATACGAAAAAAATATAAATTCCGTTTGGAGCAGAAGGTTTCTTCCTATACATCAGATAATCATATAATGTTTAAGGACAGAAAGGATATTTTTTTGGGCTCTCATGTCTCAAAAGTAAAGATACAGTCCGAAAACGGGGGAAGTCACGGAGGAAGCAGTCATGGCGGAAGTCACGGAGGCGGAGGCGGTCACCGTTAAATACGGGTGACATCATCTTTCACCGGTTGGCTTCGCAGGAGGCTCGCTTTTGTCATTTGAGAATATAATATACTTTTTTATAAGAATTACATAAAATATATTGCTAAATATTCTGTTATTTGTTATAATAGAATAAGTAATGTGCAAACAATTCAAAAAAGGTGGTAGCCGTGAGCGATAAGAAAAAAACAGATATTAAAGATAAAAAGGACAATAAAATAAAAATATCCTCAAAGGCACAGCTCAAACCGACAAAGCTGTATTCTGCCCCCGATTTCCCGTATCATAACAGGGAACTCAGCTGGATGGATTTTAACAGCAGGGTGCTTGAGGAGGCCTTTGAAAAAGAGAATCCTATTCTGGAAAGATTAAATTTTCTTGCCATAACCGCATCGAATCTTGACGAGTTTTTTATGGTTCGGGTTGCCGGGGTAATGGACAAGCTTCATTCCTCAAAGGCTCGACAGCCGGATGAATCGGGGATGAATGCGATACAGCAGTTTGAAAGCCTTACGCTTAAAATACATGAATTTGCCAAAAAACAATATTCATGCCTTAACCGTTCTCTTTTGCCGGCACTGAAAAAGTGTAAGCTGTATTTTTTGAAAACGGAAGAGCTTACAAAATCACAAAGGCAACAGGTGGATAAGTATTTTGATAAATTTATATTTCCTGTTCTTACTCCGCTTGCCGTTGATACATCAAGACCGTTCCCGCTGCTTGCAAACAAAAGTCTTAATATAGCAGTCCGACTTTCAAAGGAGGGCGAGGATATCTTTGCGGTGGTTCAGGTTCCGTCAATTCTTCCGAGATATTATGAGGTACAGACAGACAGCGGCAGAGCATTTGTGATGCTTGAGGATATAATAATAAACAGACTTTCCGATTTGTTTGAGCTTTATAAAATCAAGGCTTATTGTCCTTTCAGAATAACAAGGGACAGCGACCTTGATATTGATGAAGAAGCGGATGATCTTCTTGTTGAGATAAAGCATTCACTGAAAAAACGTCAGAGAGGGGATCCTGTTCGCCTTGAAATAGTTTCAAAATGTGACGAGGCATTGAAAAACTTCCTTGTTGATATGCTTGACGTAAGCAGTAAGGAAATATACGAGGTAAGCGGTCCGCTTGACCTGACGTTCCTCTCTAAATTCTGTCGTATAGACGGATTTGACTCGCTTCGTTTCAAGCCGATAATACCTGTGAATCCGCCTGCCGATTTCTTCGGATATGACGATATGTTTGAGGCTATAAGAGAGAAGGACAGGATGGTGCATCATCCTTATGAAAGCTTTGACTCGGTTATAAAATTCATAAATCAGGCGGCCGCGGATCCCGATGTACTTGCAATCAAGCAGACACTATACAGAGTAAGCGGACATTCCCCGATTATAGCGGCACTAATAAAGGCCGCCGAAAACGGAAAGCAGGTAACCGTGCTTGTAGAACTTAAGGCAAGGTTTGACGAGGAAAATAATATCGGTTGGGCGAAAAAGCTTGAAAAGGCGGGCTGTCATGTTATATACGGTCTGCAGGGTCTGAAAACACATTGTAAGATAGTGCTTGTTGTCCGCAGAGAAGAGGATGGTTTACGCAGATATCTCCATATGGGTACGGGCAACTATAATGACAGCACGGCACGTTTCTACACGGATATAGGTATGTTTACCTGTGACGAGGCATTTGGCGAGGATGCGTCTTCCCTGTTTAATGTTATAACAGGATACAGCACACCGCCGGTTTATAACAAGATGAAGGTTGCACCCACAGGACTTCGTGATTTCTTTGAGGAAATGATACGCCATGAAACCGAAAATGCCCTTGCCGGTCTTCCCGCGGGTATTGTAGCAAAGGTTAATTCCCTTGTTGACCCGATGATAATTAAGCTTTTATATGATGCTTCAAGAGCAGGTGTAAAGATAACGCTTATAGTCCGGGGTATATGCTGCCTTGTACCGGGGGTAAGGGGCATAAGCGAAAATATAACCGTCCGCAGCGTAGTCGGACAGCTTCTTGAGCACAGCCGGATTTTTGTATTTGAAAACGGCGGCGACAGAAGGATATATATGGGCTCAGCGGATTGGATGCAGAGAAATCTTGATAAAAGGGTTGAACTTGTATTTCCGATCGAGGATCCCGATCTGGTTGAACGTTCCATGGGAATTATTGAGGCAATGCTTAAGGATGTTCTTAATACAAGGATACAGAATCCCGATACCTCCTATGAACTGCTTGACCGCAGGGGAAAGAAACCCCATAATTGCCAGAGGGAATTTTCCGAAATGGCCAAAAGGGCTCTTGCTTCAAAGAAAACAGTCGAAAAAGAGGAAAACCGCTTTAAACCTCTTATGGGAAACGGCAATTTGAAATAGTTGGAATATTTTTGATATAAGTTATAAATTTTACTTGTAATAACAAAATTTTTAGTGTAAAATAGTAATATATTTTACTGAAAAGGATGTGTCCGATATGAAAAGAGTAGGTGTACTTACCAGCGGCGGAGATTGTCAGGGTCTTAACTCCGCAATAAGAGGTCTTGCAAAAGGACTTTATGAATACTACGGCAAAAAGGTTGAGATTTACGGTATAATAGACGGATACAGAGGTCTTATAAACGGAGAGTACCGTCTTATGAAGCCCGAGGATTTTTCGGGGATATTGACAAGAGGAGGTACTATACTCGGAACCTCACGTCAGCCTTTCAAGCAGATGAGAGTAATAGATGATGAAACAAATGTGGATAAGGTTGCGGCAATGAAGAAAACCTATAAGGATCTCAAGCTTGACTGTCTTGTTGTTCTCGGAGGAAACGGAACACATAAAAGTGCGAATATGCTCTCGGAGGAGGGACTCCATGTTGTATCCATGCCCAAGACAATAGACAATGATATATGGGGAACGGATATAACCTTTGGTTTCCAAAGTGCCGTTGATATAGCGACTGAGGTTATTGACTGCATACATACTACCGCCACCTCACATGGCAGAGTATTTATAATTGAATGTATGGGTCATAAGGCAGGCTGGCTTACACTTCATGCAGGTATAGCAGGAGGTGCCGATGTCATACTCATTCCGGAGATTCCCTATGATATCAAAAAGGTAATTGAAACGGTAAAGGCAAGAACAAAGAGCGGCAAGACATTTTCTATCCTTGCCGTTGCCGAAGGTGCGATTTCCAAAGATATAGCAGAGCTGCCGAAAAAGAAAAAGAAGGAGGCTATTGCCAATATGATGTATCCTTCAATTTCCTACAAAATTGCTCATGAAATAGAAGAGGCTACAGGACAGGAAACAAGAGTTACCGTTCCCGGACATTTCCAGAGGGGCGGAAGTCCGAATGCCTACGACAGATTTATAACAACTCGCTTTGGTGCAGCTTGTGCGCAGCTTATTATTGATGAGAAATACGGATTTATGACAGCCATGATAAACGGAGAGGTTGTTCCCGTTCCGCTCAGTGAGGTTGCCGGAAAGCTTAAAAGTGTTCCTGTGGACAGTCCTATCATCAAAGATGCAAAGAATATCGGCATAAGCTTCGGTGATTGATTCCTCATGTTGTAATGCGTGATCGGAATAAATGTACAGGTGTAATTATTCTGTTTTGGAATGATAGTAACCTTTAGCGAAAAAATGTATTGACTTTCGGCGTGCATAATTGTATAATAACGACACAGTATTAAATTCAGTTATGGCAGGGGCGTCTTGTCATAGCTGAATTTTACATATATGAGTAAATGCAGAGGAGAAAATGAAATGAATGATATTCCTAAGATCGGAGAAAATAATGAAATTATGCGTGAAAGAAAAAGGTGGGGATTTTTCGGTATACCGTGGACTTTTACAAAATATATACTTACCGAAAAAAA
>CANPXK010000024.1 GCA_947585965.1 uncultured Clostridia bacterium | reverse complement strand
AAACCGATTAACTATTTTATATTTATAGCCTGATTTTTTGGCTATAAACTATTATACGAAACATATTATACGAGGAGAATATAAAAATGTCACTTGACTCAGAAAAAACATATTGTTATACATATTTTTCGATTGAAAGTGACGGGGAAATCCGAGATATAGACGGAAGTGAGATATGTGATTTTTTTCCGTCTGATGGCTCGTGTTTTGAACCTGATGAAATTACGGAAATATTGGGAATCAGACCTTTCAAAACACAGCTTATGGGAAATCCCCTGAATGAACACAAAACAAGCAGGCTATCATCGTGGAACGCATTGAAACAGGAAGAACCCTCTATTGATGCGGAAATCCAATGTCTTGCGATTGTACACACCCTGAAACCTCATATATCCCAACTTTTTCAAATTAAGAGAAAATATAATGTTAATTTTACAATTATTATCGTACCACACATATATAATGAGGTATCTCCTGTTTTGTTTTTTAATAAGGAAATAATTGAGTTCTGCTATCAGACAGGAACTGAAATTTCTATTGATACATATGTATATAACGAAAATTAATGCAACGTGGTGAAAATATTATGATGAAAAATTTTGTGGAATTTGAAAACGTTTATAAAAGATACAGAATGGGAGAAGTCACAATAACCGCAGCTGACGGTGTTACCTTTTCAATTGACGAAGGCGAATTTGCCGTTGTTGTCGGTCTGAGCGGTGCAGGTAAAACAACTGTACTGAATATACTCGGCGGTATTGACAGCTGTGATGAGGGAAGGATCATTGTCGGCGGAAAAGATATAAGTCACCTGAGCGGAAAAGACCTCGCCTCCTATCGAAGATACGACATAGGCTTTGTTTTTCAGTTCTATAACCTTATACCAAATCTTACGGCAAAGGAAAATGTCGAACTTGCAACTCAGATATGCCGTGATTCGCTTGATGCTGATACTGTACTCGACAGTGTGGGGCTGTCGCAAAGAAAAAATAACTTTCCTTCCCAACTTTCCGGCGGTGAACAGCAGCGTGTATCTATCGCAAGGGCTCTTGCCAAAAAGCCTAAACTGCTCTTATGCGATGAACCTACGGGTGCCCTCGATTATAACACAGGTAAAACAATTCTGAAACTCTTGCAGACAAAATGCCGTGAGGACGGTATGACAGTCGTGCTCATAACTCATAACTCGGCTATTACTCCTATGGCTAATCGTGTTATTAATATGCGCAGCGGTAAGGTTGTAAGCAATGTTGTAAATCCGAATCCTATGCCGATTGAAGAAATCGAATGGTAATATCGGTATTGCATAAATATAACATTTTGTGTTGAATTGGAAGAAAGAAATGAAAAAAAGAAATTCAAGAAAATCACTCAGAAAAAATATAATAAGGGAAATAAAAAATACAAAATCCCGATTTATATCCATATTGGCAATCATTGCACTCAGTACCGGCTTTTTTACCGGCGTAAAAACCTCAAGCCCCAGTATGATGGAAACAGGCAGCAGATATTTTGAAGATCAGAATCTGATGGATCTGCGGCTAATCTCCACTGTGGGCTTCGATGATGATGATATAAGGGCAATAAAAAAACAGGAAAGCACCGTTGACGTTATGCCCTCATATATGTCGGATCTTATAGTATCACAAAACAATATTGATTCTGTTGCCCGTGTTCACGCACTGCCTGAGCTTACCGATACTAACGAAAAGCTTATAAATGAGCCTATTGTTGTAGAAGGAAGGCTGCCTGATAAGGGTGGAGAATGTGTTATAGACAGTTATTTTTATGAATCAAGCGGATATAAGATCGGCAGTACCATTAAATTTAATGAAAAGGTTCAGGATAATAATACTACAGATTTTATAAAATATCTTGAATACAAAATAGTCGGTGTTGTTGAAGATCCGCTGTATCTTACATACCAGAGAGGAAATACAAACGTTGGCAACGGCTCCATAAGCTTTTATATTATGATACCACCCGATGATTTTGTTTCGGAGAGATACACCGCAGTTTATGTGACAACGAAAGCATCCGACAAAGGATTGTCACCGTTTTCCGAAGAATATAAAAAAACTATTGAAAACCAAATAAAGGAATATGAAGATCTTTCCAAAAAAAGAATTAAGATATTCAATGATACAACTCTGACCGATGCAAAAAAAGAGCTTTCTGATG
The DNA here is from genome assembly GCA_947585965.1 of uncultured Clostridia bacterium. Taxonomy (GTDB): domain Bacteria; phylum Bacillota; class Clostridia; order Oscillospirales; family Acutalibacteraceae; genus UBA1213. The sequence continues at coordinate 29,009 of CANPXK010000024.1, read as the reverse complement.
CTAAAATCGAATATAACGACAAAAAAGCTGAAGCAGAAAAGGAAATTGCGGACGGTGCCAAGGAATTACATAACGGAGAAGCAGAGCTTGCAGAAGGTCTGCTTGAGGCTGAAAAAGAGGTTACAGACGGAGAAAAGGAACTTGAAAATGGTAAAAAAGAACTTGCCGAGGGACAAAAAAAATACAGTGACGGAATAGCCGAGGCTAAAAATAAGCTCACTGATGCACAAAATCAATATGCTGCCGGAAAAGAAGCATATACAAAGGCGAAGCTTGAATATGATACACAAATCAGCAAGGCTCAGGCTGAGCTTGATTCGGCGCAGAATGAATATGATAAACAATACAGCGTTTTTTACAGTTCAACAAAGCCCCGTGCCGAAACCATGATGACGCTCATTCAGACTGTCATGGGAATCGGCGACAACGGAATTGAAGAGCTTGAAACAATTATTGATGAGCTTAACGAAAAATACAACACGGACATTGATACAAAACAATCCCTCGAATACGCTATAACTCAATTGGATGGATACAGGACGGAAATTAACGAATTTCTGAGTCTGAGCAACAGATTAGAGGAAAATAATCTCACTCAACTTTCCTCGGCACTGAAAAATTATATTGAACTCATCAACAATACCTTATCGAAAACCGAAACAGTAATAAAAAAAATCAGTGAAATTTATGATATCGAGGACGGTTTTATAGACAGATTTACCGAACTTAAGGATGAGCTCAAAACATATTATAACAGTCTTGAAGAGTATTCGGGACAGCTTGACGATGCTTCCGGGCAGTTGGCTGACGGTGAAAAACAACTTGCAGATTCCGGGAAACAGCTTGCGGATGCAAAAGCACAATTTGAAAATTCCAAAGCTGACGGTGCCAAAAAGCTTGCGGATGCACAAATTCAGCTTGATAATGCACAAAGTCAGCTTGATATCGGTAAACTTGAATATGAGAATGCTATGACTGCCGGTATGCTTGAGCTTCAGGCTGCACAGACTGAAATATCTCAGGCTGAAGAAAAGCTTAAACTCGGAAAGCAGGAAATTCAAACACAAAAATCCGAAGGTATGAGGAAGCTCAAGGAGGCAAGAGAAAAGCTTGCACTGGGAAAGGCGGAAGCACATTCGGGTCTGTCCGAAGCAGAGAAAAAAATTAATGAGGCACAGGATGCAATTGATGCGCTCAATGATGCAAAATGGTACGTTTATGACAGGGATGAAAACCCGGGCTACTCGGGGCTTGAGGAAGATGCCTTAAGGGTCGATTATGTCGCCGCTGTTTTCCCTGTTTTCTTCCTTCTTGTAGCCGCCCTTGTATGCCTTACAACCATGACAAGAATGGTAGAGGAAAGACGAACTGAAATAGGTACTCTTAAAGCTCTCGGATATACAAATATTTCCATTGCGGCAAAGTATTTTATATATGCCGCTCTTGCCGCTGTTTCCGGCAGCATTGTCGGAGCAATTGTCGGTCTTGCAACATTGCCTTATATAATAATTAACACATATTCAATGATGTATATACTGCCTGAAACAATACTCAAAATATCGTGGGAAAGCTTTGCATTTTCCGCCGGAACGGGTATTCTCTGCACCTGTATTGTTGCTATCGTAGCCTGCTACAGTGAATTGAAGCTGCGACCTGCTTCCCTTATGCGACCGAAAGCACCTAAGCCCGGAAAAAGGATTATACTTGAGTATATTCCATTCCTGTGGAAGCATATGAACTTTACCTCCAAAGTTACGGCAAGGAACCTTTTCAGATATAAAGCACGCTTTCTTATGACTGTTATAGGTGTTGCCGGATGTACTGCACTTATTCTTGCCGGTCTTGGTCTTAAGGATTCTATAACGGTTATCGCTGACAGGCAATTCGGTGAAATATCTAAATTTGATCAGGTATATGCTCTTTCGGAAGCTGGAACGGCGGATGAAAAAGCTTACCTCATGTCACAGTTTCATAATGATAAACGATTTTCCGATACCCTTTTGGTTTCACAGCATAGTACCACAATAAAATATGGCGATAATAAAAAAATCAGCTTTAACCTTATAATCGGTGAGGATGATAAGAAATTTGAAAAAATGTTCGTCCTGCGTGACAGACTTACGCACGAAAAAATCGATCTTAATGATGATTCCGTTGTTATCAATGAAAGGCTTGCTGAGGTTATAGGTGCTAACGCAGGAGACAGAATATCGTTTTCTATTGATGAAGTGACATATTCCTCCACAGTATCGGCATTAACCGAGAATTACGCGGGCAATTATATGTATATGACACCAAATCAGTATAAAAAACTCAGCGGTAAGGAAACAGAATATAATGTCGTATACACACAGGTGGAGGAATCATATAAGGATGCAGGCAAGGATATTGCAAACGACTGGATGCAAAACGATGATATAGTAACGGTATCGCTTATAAGCGAACAGGTTGACAGCGTTCTTGGCACCCTTGATTCCTTAAATGTAATTGTTTTTGTACTGATCGTATGCGCCGGGTTACTGGCTGTTGTCGTCTTGTATAATCTTACAAACATAAATATCTCGGAACGAGCGAGAGAAATCGCAACGATCAAGGTTCTCGGATTCTATAATATGGAAACTGCTAATTATATTTACAGAGAAAATATGGTCCTGACCGTTGTCGGTGCAATTGTCGGATTACCTCTCGGTACGCTCCTGTCCTCTTTTGTTGTCCTTGCAATTCAGATGGATATGGTAATGTTCCCTCAACAGGTTAATCTTATAAGCTATATTATCGCTTTTGTTCTGACTCTTGCATTTTCATTGCTCGTTAATTTTGTAATGTATTTCAAGATGAAAAAGATAAGCATGGTAGAGTCTTTGAAGTCAATTGAATAAACTCAGCCTTATAAAAATCAACTGCCGGGGTTCTGTTCTCCGGCAGTATTTTTTGTATAATACCGGTCGATAATAAAAAATTTTATGTTGTATACAGAAAGCTCTGTCCGCTTACTTTCTACCGAAAGTATCGAACAGAGCTGCAATATTTTTACTTTATATCAGTTATTAAGAAAATCATTAATGAGCATATAACCCGGCTCTTTGAATATTCCCGTTTTTTCCGCATTTTCCTCGTCAAATACTCCTATTCCGCTGTCTTTTTCGGCATTGCTGCGGTAAATAAGATAAGGTACGGGGTCGCTTGTATGTGTCTTAAGCTCTATCGGCGTCGGGTGATCCGGAAGTATCATAACACTGAAATCCTCTTTCGATTCACGCAAATATTCTACAACGGGTCCGATTATATATTTGTCGATAAGCTCAATACTTTTCTTCTTATTCTCTATCTCTGCACGGTGCCCGCATTCATCCGGTGCCTCAATGTGGACATATACAAAATCCTGTCCCTTTCTGAACTCCTCTATGGCCGCCTGTGCCTTGCCCTCGAAATTGGTATCTATATATCCCGTTGCACCCTCAACATTACATACGGACATCTCCGCACACTTACCTATTCCCTTGAGAAGGTCAACCGCAGATATCATTGAGCCTTTTTTACCGAATTTCTTGAAGAAGCTGTCAAGTCTCGGCTTCATTCCTTCGCCCCAGAGCCATATTGAATTTGCGGGACGTTTGCCCTCGGATACCCTTTTCTGATTCACAGGGTGATTCCTGAGCAAATCATAGCTCTTTTTCATCAGCTCGTAAAGCTCGGCGGTATGCTCACCTTTTGGTATGTATTCGGTGATTTTTCTGCCTGTTATGTCATGCGGCGGTGTGAGTATTCCGGGGTTTGGCTCTCCCTTTGCCCATACAAGACAATGGCGGTAGCTTACACCGTTATAAAATCTGAATATATCACTGCCAAGCTTTTCGTCAATATATTCTATAAGTACGGCTGCCTCTGCTGAGGAGATATCCCCCGCACAATAATCAACCATTGTCTTATCTTCATAATTTTCCTCATCTGAAAGCGTTACAAGGTTGCACCTAAGAGTAACATCGTCATCCTTAAGGTCTATCCCTATACTTGCTGCCTCAAGCGGCGAACGGCCTGTATAATATAACTTGGGGTCATATCCCATAACCGAAAGGTTTGCGACATCACTTCCGGGCTTCAAGCCTTCTCCTACTGTTTTTACAAGTCCTACCTCTCCCTTTTTTGCAAGTGCTTCCATATTGGGCTTATAGGCAGCCGACATCGGCGTCTTTCCCCCAAGCTCGGGAACGGGTCTGTCTGCCATTCCGTCACAGAGTATTACTGCATATTTCATAAATATACTTCCTTCCAAATAAATATTACTTTTCTGCCTATTAATTATATACCCGTTTTGATATATAATCAAGATATATTTTATATCAAATCATCATTACAGTAACATTATGTATTATTCATGTTAAACCTATAATCTCGCTATAACTTAAAATAAATTTATCTGCGGATGCCTTTATCTCATCAATATATGCTTCATTTGATTTGTCATAAACCGCAACTGTCTTCATTCCTGCGGATTTCGCACTGTTAAGCCCCTCTATTATATCCTCAAACACAACACATTCTTCGGGTCTGACACCAAGCTTTTTTGCAGTATATACGTATATCTCGGGATTACTTTTATTCATTCCCACCTCGGATGTGTAGCATATACAGTCAAAAAGTCCGTCCATGCTGTTATTTTCAAGGCACGGCATGAGAAGATACGGATTGCTCGATGTTGCCATTCCAAGCATTATTCCCCTTAGCTTCAATTCCTTAAGATACCTGAGTGCATCTTTTTTTACTTTTACATTCCGGGCATATTCCTTATGCGCCATCTGAAGCCATATATTCATAATCTCATCAACGCTTTCGGGAAGGTTATATTTTGATTTTGTATATACCGCTGCCGTTTCAAAAAACATACTTCTGACATTATCCGTATATTCTGCTGTTACAGGTATTCCCCTTTTTGATAGGAAATCCTTGTCTACCTTCTCCCACACATACATTGAATCTACAAGTGTACCGTCAAAATCAAAAATTGCCGCCCTGATATCCGCCATTGCTATCCTCCATATATTATCTTTGTATTCCATATTAGTCATTTAGCACTCCGTTTTATATTATACTATATGTTCTTTAATGTTTTCAAGATTTTTTACTCTTATCACCGGAAACTGTTATAAATATACTGATGCTTTACTTTTATTGGTAATTTATTTTCATCGTCCCCTATATCTATTCCAAAACGATATATCTATCAATACGTTCAGGGGCTGCCGCAATATTTTTTACTCATTTGCGACAGCCCCATTAATTATCGGATTATCTGTGGTTTTAAACAGTACTTAATTATGTTTTTTCTTTTAATGCTTTGAAAAACAAAACAAAAGCGTAAACAAAGTAAAGGAGCACTACAAACGTCATCAGTTTACCATAAGGAAGTGGCTTTAAAGTAAGAAAAATTTTTAAAAATCTATTTCTTTCGCTTTCTTGCATGGTATGTTCCATTTACGAACATAAACAGAAAAACCAACAAAAACACACCCGTAAGTATAATTCCAAAGACCCTGACAATATGCTCATACTCTATACTCTTTTTCGATGATTCATATTTAATACCATCCGGCAGTTCATCATATGTTATTGGTTCAGTAGGACTGTCAGGTGGTCGTAAGCTGTCCTCAGATGTTTCAGTAACTACATTATTTTGAGTCCCGGCAGATTCCGTGTCACGTACACAATAAACAACATACCTGTTGGTATTTAAATTATACGGGTGACAGGTAATCAGGGTTACCATATCCTGTCCGGGAAAAATTTTAATTTTATCAACATCGAATGGATCAATAACAATAATCTTAATTACCTTATAATCCATTTTTCCCCATAGATTGTTGATTGTTACTTTATCCCCTATATTGATAAGCTCAATATCACCAAAAAAACCCATACTCCTGTGTGCAGCTATTACACAGTTGGTATTTATTCCCCCGATAGGCATACTGGTCTTATTCATTACAGTTGCACCTTTTCTCATATTTTCAAGACTTGAGCCTATATAAAGGGGTAATTTAAGATTTAATGCATCAATAGTTATATACCCTGCCACATCGTCGGTTATACCATAAAATGAAAAATCGAAATCATTCGTTGTATAGCTGAAAGCATCTTTCAACTCGGATTGCTTTTCTTTATAAATCCTCAGATTATACTCTTTCATCTGAGCATATAGTTCGGGAAACGCTATTTTTCGATTCTCCGTTTCATCCTTATCGGAATTTAAGGAAACTTGTGAATCCTCATCTTTCTCCGGCAAAGAAACGGATAAGCCTGCACTTTCGGAAATATCCGGTTCGGAGTTATCTTTTGCTGCACGCTCCGAAAATTCGCTTATCACACAATCATTTTCCTTTTTTCGCTGATAATCACGCAAATAAGGTTCTATAAGAATAACAAACCCTATTATAAGCATAATGGCGGCTATGAGATTAACTATTCTCTTCACTTTCATTGCTATTCTCTTTTCTTTGTTCATCAGCCTCAGGCTTTTTCCTATTTAACCTACGGTAAACAAGAACAATTACCGTAACCACTACAGCTGACAGTGCCACTCCTACCAGTGCAGCATAAAGATATTGCTTCTGCCAACTCTTTGCCGCTATCGTTCCTCTGCTTTGCTCAATTTGCTTGGCTTCCTCATACGATATCCTTGTACCGCGAACTAACAGCCTGTGACTGTTTATTCCATAAGGAGTGCAGGTTACAAGCGTTACAAGATCCCTTTCACGATCTATATACAACCCCTCTGTCTCATCGGGAAGTACAACATCCTTATTATCAACCTGATAAGCAAGTGTTTCACCCAGTACATGGATATAAAAAACATCCCCTGTTTCGAGCTGATCGAGGTTTGTGAAAAGTTCCTTGTCCGCTGTACCTGTATGTCCCGAAAGAACAGCATGGGTGCCCTTGCCCCCAACAGGAAGGCTCGTTCCTTGGAGATGTCCTATACCCTTTGCAAGTATATCCGAATCCGTATAGTGATAAACAATAATATTACAGTCAATAGCGGGTATTTCTATTGACCCCATGGCTCCGTCGCCGTTCTGATTGAGTAAATCTATATACGGATGTTCCTCACCATCAAGTTTATCCGTATCAAACGGGTCGGTAAGCTGCACCTTACTGTCAAGCAGCTGTTCATTATACTTGTAACATTCTTCCCACATCTCATCGAGCGTTTCCTCAGGTATGGTCTGTACCTGATTTTCATAGTATTCTGCAAGCTCCATCTGACTGTTGTGGAACTGTATATTGCTCACCACAGGGTAAAGCAATACAACAGCTCCGCCAACAAGTCCTAAAACAGCAAATAGTGTAATAAGCTTACGCTTCATTGTCTTTTGATTTATCCTTCTTCTTTCTGTTTACAAGCACGATTACAGTACCACTCACTGCTATAATAAGGATACCCGAAATAGCGAGCAGCCAGCTGCCAAATTCACCTGTTACAGGAAGTCTGAATCCCTTTTGGTTTATTACATCAAATTCTATGCCATATTCGCTTGCAGTTTTACGCAGTGTAACTCCGGTTTCATCAATTTTTGCACTTGCAGCCGTAGAGTTTCCATTAAAGAGGTCAAAATTCCTGGAATCAGTAATACCACCGGTGCTCTTAGCTGAAATAACAATTACAATCTGATCCTCAACATTGTAGCCTGCATTAGAAAGATTGGGATTCTCCTGCTCAAGAAGATAATACGTACCCTCACCAAGACCATGGAGCTGCAATGTACCGTCAGAAGGATTTATTGCAAGCTCATCCGTCGTACCCGAATCATTACTATCAGATCTTACATAACTGCCATCTGACTTTTTAACAAATTTAATAGTATGACTATGTTCACTATCTGAATAGAGCTTGAAGCTTACATCCTTATAATGCTCTGTCGTTGCTCCGTCACTGAAAATCTTGTCAACTTTTACATCATAGGTATATACATTATCGCTGTCGGAGATAGTGTCATTTGTTGATGAATCAAAAGGATCGTTGCTATACGTAAATGCTGCGGTATTTCTCGAATCAGCGTTACCTGCCTCACCCATAAGCTCGGCATTATATGTGAAAACAACATCCTTCCCGTCCAATCCCGCAGCCTTAAGCTTTTTAAGATCAAATGCAACTGCAAAGAAACTCTTCTTACTTGACTCATCATAAGGAGTAACCCATATTCTGCCGATAGCATTATTTTCAAATTCGCTAAATACATTGTCCTGAACTATATAATACTTATCAGAGTCTTGCTTAACCACATAGGTTTTTTCATCACACACCATTTCAAAGCTTGTGGCACCAAACTCCTGATTTACCATAGTATCACGGAATGTATATACAAATTTGTTTGTAATCTGCGAATCAAAATTACTCGAGTCCAGGGTTAAACTGCCACTTGTAATATTAAGAAGCTTGGTAGTATCGTCCAGGGCATAACTCGTCAGAGAGGGAATATGGGATTCTACACTATACTGAAGTGTATCACCGATATTTGCTGTAATTCTGTCATACTTTGTCCCGTCCGTTGTATCATCATCAATTCTTGTTGTGCTGTCGTTTTTCTTATTTGCAGCATTGTTGTTATTGAGATTTGCGTCAATCAAGTTGGTAACGCTCTTGTCAACGGTTATAGGTGTAGCCTTCAGGGTAACCTTTTCTGCCGTCGGTACATTCAGAATACTCTGATTGATTACAGACCCGTCACCGTCTGTACTATCATCATTTGTGAGAATAACATAGTAACCGTACACAAGATCTTTCAATTCAAAAACTGAAGAACTGCCTCTTGCTTCAGCAGTAGCAACAGCATCATACGAAATGCTGCTACTATTTGCTTTGATATACCTGCTCGCCCAATCGGAAAGAAGTCTTGCATCACTTGCCTTTGTTTCATCACTTACCGGATTGCTTGATGAAATTCTTGAAACAAGATCAGCTTCAAAATATGTCTTATCAAGCTTACCCACATCTTCAACATGACCTGCACTCTCCGTATGGGCTTTGTTATCAATTACTATGTAATCCTCCCCTGCACTACCCGAAGGCAGATCACTTGAAAGCTCCAGACTTTCGCTTGCAGTGTTGTAGGTTAAATATAATGTATTAGCTGTGTACAGTGGGCTGTCTTGTGCAGTGTATGCCGTTTTTGCTGTCTCGAAAAATTCCTTAAACGGATCAGTAACGACATAAACTCCTACCGTACTCATCTTATCGGCCGTAAATGTGCTTTCCTTGTGAATAACAAGCTGAAGCATCTGATAAGCCTTGACCTGAAAGCTTGAAGAAACTTTTTCCGGAACAGTTACAGTAATACTGCCCTTTTTTTCAACCTTTTTCATATCCGTAGGAATTTCAAAAACAGTTGCTGCCGTTGCCGTAAGTGTAGCGGGTACTAAATATGCAGCCGGTGCTGCTGCAATCACGATAGCAGCCATAATTGATGCCATTATAGCCTTTGCTCTTGTTTTCTTTTTCATATTTACTCAACCACTCTTTCTTTTTTAGTATCCGGAAAGCTTGCCTGTCCGCTTTTACTTTCCGGATACAATTTTATTTTTGTTTAATCAGGGATATCAGTATCATTTCAGATTTTCGGAAATCCTTCACCCCTTTTCCGTTTCCTGATGAGAATACTCAGTATCAGATATGCCCCGCACAGTGAAAACAGCATTGATCCGATTATTACAACTGTACTCAATCCGCTGCCTCCCGTTACGGGCAGTTCCATTTGCCTGGTGTTCTCAACTTCATAACAGAAATCATGCTGACTGTTTATATCTCCGTTATACAGATCCACACCGGTCAATGAATTGAAATCACCGAGTGAGATATATCCGTCAGGATATTTCGTTTCCCTTACCGTATAGTAAACATACTTTCCATCTGAATCATAGAAGGGCAGATTTACAAATTGAACTATTGCAACCTTATCGTACTTATCCGAAGAAACCGTCATCTCAATATAGTATTCGGCTTCACCCTCACTGTTCAGGCGGTGTTGTACCTGACACTTTTTATCATTGAATCTGAAACGATCCGCATTATCAATGAAGTTATCGTTGATATCAATCGTACCATCGGCTTTAAGCTGCTCATACTCATCATGGTTACCTATGATCCAATCATATCCGAAAGACATGGAAACATCTGTATCTGCATAAAGGTAATATACATCTTCTCCGTCATCCTGCTCCTTGTGTACCTTATAGGTTACCGTACTGCCATCATCATTTATGAGTTTCAGTTCTCCTGACTCACTATTATATCTGACAGTATCGCTGTTCATTGAAGCGAGATTCTTTTCTGTGCCAAGAATGACTTTATAGTAGTTCTCGGATTCAATCTTAGCCGTATCAAACGGGGCAATCAGACCCGTAGCTTCTCCTTCATCATACGGATCGGCAAATGTCGTACCTATGCCCTCCCGGGCGTCATAGAATTTATCGGCTTCAGCTTTAGCTCCGACCTGATAAATACTGAACCATGCACCCTCAAGAGCATCTCCTCCGCCTGTCTTTTTGACTATTGTAATAGAGCCAAGAACCTGGCTGTTCACGGCTACAAGTGTCTGTTTACGCGTTACCTCATCAACCGTAAGCTCTGAGGATTTCCTGTAGCGTTCCCATACCGACTTACCATTTAATTCAATGTCTGTTTCCTGGAATGTATAGGTTATATTTCCATCAGCATTTTCCGCCTGCAGGTATATACCCGAATCTCCGAATTTCCATTCAAAAATATCGTTTACATTTTTCTCAGTACCGATCAATGTAACAGTTTCAGTATCACCGGTATAAATGTAAGTATAATTGTAAGTGACTTTGATATCGCCGCCACCGATCTTTTCAAGTGTCAGAGTACCTTTGTATATCTCACGGTCCTTTACATCCCTACCTACTACGCTGAACTCGACCGACATTCCTTTCGGAACTCCTGTAAGCTTTGTTCCTGTTTTCATATTTTCCCATTGCTTTTCAACGCCAAAGTCAATATAATAAAGACCCAAATCCCAGTTAGAACTGGTAAATACAGCAGGAACGTACTCCTTTTCCGGCATATTTATAGTAGCTAAAGTTGCTGCATTATTCAGGTATATACCGTTTGAATCATATACTTCATAACACCTGTTACCCCTGACAGATGCTGAGTGTTCGTTTGTTGTAACACTAAGATGTTTAAAATCTGTCGGGTGTGTATGGTCTGTCAGCATATATTCATAATCTACATCCGTATCTCCCGTAAATACAACCTTGTAATCCCCTGCGGCTACATTTTCAAATACGTAATTACCGTTTTCATCGGTGAATACAGGACTGACATCATTGCCCAAAACATCCTTCACAGGTTTACTCATATCAGGCTTACCATCACTATCCACATAGCACAGCGTTGCCTTGATATTTTTTATCGGATATTCCAGTGCCTTTTTGGGGTTATTTTCGTCCATATTATTATTATCTACCGATTCCTGAGTATTGTACATACCGTCCTGATCCTGATCCATCCACACTGTTCCGGAAATAACACGCTTTACTACCGATACATCTACTATATTCGAGATGAGCGGATCTGTCGTTCCACTTGTCGTTCCTCGTAAGTAATAGAAGCAGTTGCTGTATTCGTTTCCGCCTGTCTGTGTTTTTTCCGCCGATTTTCCGTCGCCGCTTTCTATCAGAATATTTCGGCTGTCATCTTCCATAGGAGTAACCGTAACATCAATTATTACTCTGCTCTCTGGTGATATCTGAGGAATGTATGCATATAACACAGGTGCAACCTTCAGAACATTGCCATCGCCGTCATAAGCTTTTGCTATCAGGGCTTCACTATCTGATGTACTGAAATCATAAGTGACAGTAAAATCTGTGGCATTATTTGTAATTGCGGAAGTCGATATATTTCTTTCTGCTACATCAGCAATTATACCGTTCAGCTCATCATTGGTGTAACCGCTTTTCCAAGTCTTCTTTTCACTTCCGAAACACAGTATTCCATTACTTTCATCCACAACAGGATTATTAATGTAGGTATTATAATCATTCTGAGCCTTGGTATTATCCGTAGAAGCAAATTTTACGATTACCTGCTTTATTTTGTATCCTCCGGTAAAATTCGTATTTCTTCCATCGTCATTATGAGGCATAACGTCAACCATCTGAACATTACTAACTCCGCTTCCTGACGAACTGTTAGCATAAATAAGCGAGAATTTTATATCATCTCCAATTTCCACAATATGTTCATCTGTACCTTTGGTTATACCATCCTGTGACTGAAGCTGCACAGATATAGATGTCGTATCCCTGTGAGTATCTGCCGCCATAACATCCCTCTCGTAATACTTTGTTGATATACCGGCATCTACTGTCAGAGATGTGTTTGATTTAATATCATTCTGCGGGTTTTTCTCGTCGCCGATAATACAGTCAAAATATATTTCCGGCAAACCTTTCTCAATATCCGAAACATAAGTTTTTAAGTATACGGTTTGTGTACCATCCTCATTTACTACAAGCTCCTCGACCCACTGCATACTGCCTTCTTCATACTCACAGCCGTAAGCATTGTAATCAACAAATGCACTACCGTTTACATAATTAAGACCTTTCGGGATATTCAGAGTTATTATTATCTCCGTAGCCTGTGTTCCGTTCTGAACCAATTCGGTTTTCTTTGCACTGCTTGCAATATCTATTTCGGGTGTTATTCTGAATTTAACATCACGTTCACCGTTTGATATATCATACTCTTGCTTTACAGTCTGAGACCCGGGCCACGTTGTCGCTACATTCAGATTGATACCCGTATCAAGAGAATAGAGAAGAAGTGTATTTCCGTTTTCCCTTCCGCCGCTGGCTGTATGTGTGTTCGGAAGTCTTATTCCGTTCCTGTAACGAGTTTTAATATATCCGTCCGAATAATAAGCTTTGAATACCGAAAGAGGACTGACTTCTTCGTTGATCTTATACAAATCAGTATCCCTTGTTTCGGGATTATCCGTGAAGTTGGTTCCGGCTGCAAGGTTACTGCCGTCTGCAAGTTTATGACCATAGACATTAATTTCACTGACTTCACCAAATTCATCAGTTACAGACTCAGTACCGAAAAGCTGGTCATGCCAACTAAAAGTAAAGGTATTCTCTTTAACGGCAGATGTACCGTTTAAATAATAATACTTGAAATACGGTCTGTATGTCAGCCAACCTCTGACATCATTGGTTGTACAGTACGTTTGTCCGACCTTCTCAAACTCTCCGGTTACATTCATTTTTGCACTCGCTGATACACTTCGTCCTGTTCGTATGCAGCAGTTCCTGAACTCGTAAAGTATAGCTACACATTTTGAATCAGCAATTCCCTTGACCTCAAAGTAATTATGAAGATCGTCAAGTGTTTCAAAAAACAGAAGATTCTCCTCTTTGTACTTATCCATATCTGCCGATCCGCCATCGTCATAGTTTATATTAGGTGTAACCTCTTTATCAACCTTAGGCGCCTTCGCCCAGTTTGAACCGTCAGGCTTTGCCGCATAAAGTATAGTTAGTTCGTAACTTGTAGTAGCGGTTGATGACCATTCAGCCTTTGTTTCACTGGTGGAAATCCTAAATTCACCGTCGTGTATGTAATTGTTCAGCTGATTGTTTGAAACACCTATGACAGGCTCTGCTGTCCCTACAGGAGTATACGCATCGGCATCAAATTTTTGTAGGATATTCAATGCAGTCAGATAATTATACTCTATAGGCTTAAATAACTCCGAACTGTACAAAGGATCCCTTTGTGCATAATACCGACTTGTTTCATCCGTGGTATCCATAGCATTGCTGATATAATCCACACCGCCCTGAATATATACTATTGAATTCAATGGCGTATCACCGCTGCCATCATCCGTTGCCGCATTAACTCCGTTTAATTCGTCAAAGTTTTCGGTTCTGAATATGTTGTACTTATACAATGAGTTATCCAATCCATCGCCCTTGTTTATATTCAATCCGGTTGACACATTAGTATAGTTATCCGCATATCTTCTCTCATTAACAGCATAACCGTCTGATTCCAGTTGATTCGGATCAGGATAGTGATAATATTCATTCATAGCACCCAAATCCGTTCTCTTTAGTTCTTCATTATACAGATCTGTTGCCGATTGGACTTTATCAGGATTTTGTCCGGATAAACTCTGTATGGAAAGATTGGTGGCTACGGAATTCATGTTTACCTCATAAAATCCGTTATTAAGATTATTTTCATCCAGTCCTGTCAAGGGGAGGAGCATCTGAACATAGCCTGCAGAAAAAGCATATACCGCACTTGATCCCAAAATGTTACTTGACACTCCGCTCGATTCTCCGGCACAGTTTTGCGTTACCTTTGTACTGTTACTGATACTGTAGCCGCTGACTTTCATATGCAGTATCGTTTCATTTCCATTGTCATCAACACCGGTTATAGACCATCCGCCGCCGTTATAACATGAATACGGGTTGCTGCCCGTATTGAACGGTGCCGATTTGTATGCAAAATGCGAAAGCTTTGTCAACTCGTCCTCATCGTCCCAGCTCATATTCACGATATCAGCACTTGAAGCCAAATTTCTTCCGAATTTTGAACTGTTGTTTTCTTTATACGCCCATAATAACGGTGCACCCGCAGCATTTTCAATTTCTTCGCCTTTACCATACAGACTGCCTTTGAATCTGAGGTCGAACTCTATATCTCCTTCGGGAACCTCCAGTCCTCTGAGTCCTTTCATGTTAGGATCATTATAAAGTTCAAGAGTGACTCCAAAACCCAACATTGTACCGGTGACTATATTTTTATTTTCCTTGTCCTCATCCGACAGAGTCGGAACCTCGACTCCGCTTACGACATCAAAATTACTTGTAAACGCAAGCTCGGGATTGTTGAGCAGTGTTACATTATATTTTGGTGCAGCCGAAACCGTAATTGTCTCCGACTCACAGCTTACCGGGTCGTGTTCATTTCCGAAAAACCAACATTCAAACGTAGGCTTCAGTAAAGAACCGTTTTTCATTCCGCTTACGGATACAGCAAGATTTTTAGATATATTACCGGTCGAACTTCCGTCATTTACTATAGTTATCGGCCAATATCCTGTGAGTATCTGTATAGGGTTACCGTCAGCATCCTGACTCGGAATTACCAGATAGTTGCTCAGACCGCTGCTCTGCTGGACAAATGTCGCTTCTTCGGAACTGCATGGAAGCACAGCTGTAATACATAAACGACAACTGTAGCTTTCCTGATCCATGTCAACCGAGTCAGTCTGATAAGCCGCCTGAAGCTCATATGTAATTTCATCAAAGCTTCTGACTATTCTGTTATTATCCCCGGAATCATTTCCCGGCCACCATTCAACACATTGATTACGTTCGTATTTTTTCCCGTTATATTCAATGTATTTATATGTACTTCCATTATATTCATAGGTTTCGGATAATTCTTTGGCAAGTCCTTCGCTCAATAATTGTTCGGCGCTGATTTCCTTGTCTGAAGAATCATCACGGGAATAATTATTGTTTATTTTTGAACCGTCATCAAATACTCCGCTGCCATCTCTGATACTGTTGATTGTTAAACTTCCTGCATAGTAATTACTGTCAATTATTGAAGTAACTTCGGTATTATAATACGATGCTGTTATCTGAGCATTAACTCCCATTGATATTTCAGCGGTTACATATTGACCGGATAGAAGATCAGATCCTGTTCGTTCAGTACCATTGTATGTATCGTTTTTCCATACATTGTACTTCTCACCTACACTCATTGTTGCGGCCGCAAGCAGGTTAAGTTTCGGGGTATACTCAGCATGATTGCCTAACTGGTTCTGATAGGTATTAGAGCCTTCCCATGCAGAATAGAAATCATTACCTGCCGCTGTCAGCGTGGATATGTTTTCATATACAGAAGCACTATCACTCAAAGTCATAAATGTTGTCGAATTTCCCGGCAGCGGACATTGTGCAAATCCTCCGCCAAGCTGTGCTCTGTTGCCTGTTACCTTTGTATCTGCCCCGAATATCTGTATGGTGCCCCTGTACTGATATACTGCTCCTCCGCGGACAGCACTGTTTCCCTCTATTACCGTGCCGTTTCCTATATTCAGGTTACCTGTATTCAGGAAAATGCCGCCACCCGCTGAAACAAGTAAACCGTTGCTGTCATTTGCAACATTAACATTAACAGCTTTGGAGTCAGTCGTCTTATTTCCACTTATCATTACATTCTCTGTAATTACCTCACCGCTGTTTATATAGATTGCACCGCCGCCCGTTCCCGCGGTATTGTCTTTTATCTCCGGAACAGAATCTATATCTTCTCCGACAATACTCAGTTTTCCGGAATAATTGTATATTGCAGCACCAAATTTAGCTTCATTGTTCCTTATTGTTCCACCGTAAATATCGACCTTACCGCCGTTATTGAATATTGCTCCATAGGCTGTTGATGTACTGACTGCGGAATCAGAGGATACGTTATTTTCAATTATACCGCCTTGCATTGTAAAAATTGATGCTACCGTCTGTACAAGTACTGCCGCGCCTCTCAAAGCAGTATTATTTTTTATGATACCTCCTCCAAGTACAAACTCACCGCTTGTTATTCCGACCGCTGCACCACCGTACTCATTATTTGTGGCATTCAGCGTGGCACTTGTGTTTGCAGCACCTGCTTTACACCCTGATATTTCACCGCTCGTGAGTGTTACCCTACCGCTCAGAACAAGTACTCCGCCGCCTGCTTTAGCGGCACTTCCCGTTATTGTACCGGTTCCGCTACCCGGGTTATATATATTACCGCCAACCTCTGCAGTCTTTTTATTATCAACTATTTCGAGTATTCCTCTGTTTGTGATAGCTGAAGTACCTAAACTCTTTAGCATATAACCGTTCAAGTTCAGAATTACATCGGATCCGGAGCCGATCGTTACGGATTCGACGGAATCATTCACCATGATTATTTCATTATTTGAAGGATCTCCTGCCTTTTCGACAGCATCAACCGCCTCACCGACAGACGAATATTCTTTTCCGTCATATACTGCAACAACTGTTTCATCTCTGAATTTGTAGTTTAGGGTATATCCGTAGCTTTTAAGAAGCGGGCGAACCTTAACACTATCTGTATACGATACAGCATCTACCTCCTCGTGCCATGCAGTTGCTGTATAATCGTCTGCACCATCAAATATGTCCGAAGGATTCATCAGGAACAAATCGGATGTTCTGTATGAAGAACTATAAGATATATATGCATCGTTTCCGAGCATTGCGGTATTGTTATAAAGCTTTCCGCCTTCGTAGTTAAATTTGGTTACCCTATTGCTTACATAAACACCACCGCCGTAAGTTCCTGCAGTATTCCCGGTTACAACCGCAGTTCCCGACATATTTACATTATCAGCATAATTGTTGACATAAATTCCGCCGCCGCTTGTTGTTGCGGAATTTCCGGTAATTACCGTTCCTGTAACCGAAACGCCGTTTTTATATCTTGCAGTATCAGTGCCGCCGCCAATGAAAAGTCCCGCTCCATTTTTCGCCTTGTTATTGTAAATCCTTCCCCCTGTAAACTCTACAACATCGAACAATTTAATTTCAATTGATGATCCTGAAGTGGATGAATAGAATCCACCGCCACTTTCTGTTGCAGCATTGGAATGTATAGAGCCGCTGCTCATTTTAAAATGCGATGTGTCATTACTCGTATAAATTCTCACACCTGCACCGTTTGTGGCTGTATTATTACATATATTGCCTCCGGTTATTTCAAGACTTCCTTGTTCAACATCAACGCCACCGCCTGTTGCTGCCTTATTTTCGGAAATCTCAGAACCCTGTGCAACCTCAAGAACAACTTTAGTATCCGGAACACAAATTCCGCCGCCGCTTGAAATACAGGTATTTTTGTTTATCTTAGTATTATTTCCGATTATGACTCTTAAATTCGACGCATTCCATGTAAAAATACCGCCGCCATGTGTTGATGCAGTATTATCATGAATATTACAATCAATAAAAGTCTTATTTCTTTGTATCGCGGCACCGTCTATGCTTGCAGAACCGGCATAAATAGAAATTCCGCCTCCATACGCAGCATCATTACCGTAAATTTCACAATTCTTATATGTGGTATCATAAGCATTTTCATCAAACAATCCCGCACCAACGTAGTTTACCAAATTATTATAAATTTTACAATTTTCTACAATCTTCTCTCCGGTTCCGTTCGCTCCGCTGGAAAAGCCATAAATCAGCAAACCTCCGGCATTAGAATATGAATAGTTGTCATGGAATTCACTATCATTCATATGCAGGTTTGACCCATATACAGTAAAACCGGCACTATCCGAATTTGCACTGTTATCGTGATGATTACACTTCGACACGGTAAGATCATACGCACTGAAAACGACAGTATATTGTGTTGTTGCAACATTATCGCAAGTCTCAACATTTGTAACTACGATTTTTAATGCATCATTTACATTATTGTTGAACACACGGATAGCCGCATAATTTGCTTTTGACGTATTTCCGCTTACAACAGTAGGTTTATTTTCATCTCCGAACTTAAATGCATTTCCGGGACCTGCTGCATTTTCTGCATATATACCACCGCTGCTGTTTGCCGAATTATTGGTAATACGGCAGGCGTAAACGGCATTTATTATAGAATTCTGATAATAATTTCTTTTGAAATATATTCCTCCGCCTGTTGTGCTTGCCGTGTTACTGTCAAACACACCTCCGCTTATCGTAAACTCCGACTGCCCTACAGTATTGTTGGAAGCTGCATTATAGCAAACACCGCCGCCGTTTTTTGCAGTATTTTCGGAAATCGTTCCTCCCGATATTCTTATAATATCGTTACTTTTGTCAGTATTACCTGCGTATATACCGCCTCCGTTGCCTGTTGCGGTATTGTTTTTGATTTCACCGCCTGTAATATAAAGTTCCGAATCATATTGTATTTTATTTTCAATATACGCTCCGTTTCTGTATATACCGGCTCCGTCACCATCAAAATTAAAGCCTGAAATTTCTCCGCTTTCAAGGGTAAATTTACCGCCGTTAATATAAACTCCTCTTGTCATGCCGATGTCATACTTTTCAGCATCTGCCGGTACGATTTTTCCGCCGCTTCCGCTATCGCATACAGTGAGTATTCCGCCCTTTGTTACAAAAATAACATTAGGTGCGAATACCGGAGCAGTTATTGTATGACCGCAAAGATCAAGCCTTATTTCTGCACCGCTTCCGGATACTATTATCCTTTCAGACGTATCTTTAAGCAGCCTTATTTCAACATTTCCGCCAATATCCGATGCCGCTTTTATCGCCGAACCAAGTGTACTATACTGTTTGCTTGTTTGGGTTATCTCGGCCACAGGCTCAACCGAATAAGGAGCCTTTGTAGCTTTAAGATTTAACGTCTTGCTTATACGGGTATGCTCATCATCAATAAACAAGCTCTCAATATTAATGAAATCGTCACCGCTGTATTTTGAAGAATCTGCCACATAGTAGTCTCCGGTTTCTTCGTCAACCCAACAATCATAGCCGTCAAGGTTCCAGTTTTCTACTGCTCTTGAATCGTATCCTTCGGAACCATTATGAAAAAATGTTCCATTTGAATGGAAATCCAATCTTATATCGGTGCCGCCCGATACAGAAGCCGCCACATTGTTATATATCTTTGTATCGTTAAGATACAGGTGCCTGTTGCTGCCTGCTACATATACACCTCCGCCATAATCGTTTTTTGCAATATTATTGGTAATTTCACAACCGTCAAGATATACGGTTCCGCCGTTCAGATAAACTCCTGCACCTCTTGCACTGACATTTCCCTTAATAAGCGTATCTTTTACACTAACTGTCCCACTGTTTATATGTATCGCTCCGGTATTATAATTGTTAGGGGCAATATTATTGAGAATACGACACCTTTCTATGGTCGTACCTCCGGTACTGTTATTCATATAGACTGCATATCCCGTATTGCCGCTTATCTCCGTATCTTCAATTATTGCCGTCAACTCGCTGTTTGTATTATTTATGTATATCCCTCTTGATTTATTATTTGAAACACTCGCATTGTTCATTTTCAAGTTACTGTTTCTGATTACAATAACACACGCTTCATTTTTATTATTGGTACATAAATTATCTTCAACAGAACCTCCGGTCATTTCAAATGTTCCGTTTTCTACATAAACAGCCGAACCGTAATGATTATTGCCTGAATTACCATATATGTATCTGTTCCCGGTTATCGTGACGTTTTCCATTATGAATTTACCGCCGGTTACAAATACCGCACTGCCGTCCGTAGCAGTTCCGTAAACTTTTGTACCCTTACCGTCAGTTACCTTTCCTCCACCGACAGAATCCTTTAATGTAAACTCCGCACCATCATTAACGGTTATTACGCTTCCCATCTCACCGGAAAGTGTAAAACTGTGAAGATCAAGACTCACAATAGTTTCTTCAGGTATAACAACAGTTTCTCTGTTGGATTTCAACATTATAATATCGCCGGATACTTCACCTGCCGCAACGGCATTAACAGCCTCCTGTACACTCTGATATAATGTATCTCCAACTTTTGCTATATCATCTTGTTTATTATTAAACGTATAGGCACTATATACAGGCGCTACATTTTCATCAACTCTGGCTCTGTTATCGAACTTGGTTGTAATATGCCCGCCATTTGTTTCGTCTAACCAATAAGAATTCGGTGATGCATTATCCATTGATGCTGCTTCCGAAACACTAATATACGGTGTATTATATCCAACCGCAGTATTAGGTCCATGAACATAGAAATCTTTTCCAAGGTTTGCGATATTGTCACGCAGCTCCCCACCGGATATTGCAAGGGCTTCTTCAACCTTTTCACCGGTTTCACTATCTGTAAAATCATAATTGGAGTTTTGGGATATGTACACACCGCCGCCATTAGTTGCCGCTGTATTATTGATTATCCTTCCTCCCTCACCAAGCTCCAGTCGGACCATATTAGTAAGAAAAATTCCTCCCCCGTTGGAACCGGCTGTATTTCCTGAGATGAGCATATCATAGGATACCTCGATAGAAGGAGCTCCTCCTAACTGTTCTTTTCCGTCAGATGATTGTATCACATTCCTCTCAATATATAAGCCTCCGCCATTGCCATTTGCTTTATTATCACTAATTTTTCCGCCGGTAAAATACTGAGTCTGATTACATCTTATATAGATACCTCCGGCACCCGAAGTAGCAGTATTATTGGTTATTTCGCCGCCTTTCATCATCATTACAAACGCATGATTATTGTTTGTATTGTAATAAGATCCGCCGTAAATGCCGCCTCCTGTTCCGGCTGCATTATTCCTTATCTTCACATTTCCTTTTATTTCCAAGGATGCTCCGGATTCACTAACATAATTTGCTTCACCGAATATTCCGCCGCCAAAACCGGTTACAGTGTTGTTTTCTATGATAACATCTCCGCTAAGCTCAATAGGACGTTGAGAATCAATGGCACCTCCGTGAGCGGCTGAATTACCGCTCATTATCAACGAGCCACTAAGCTTTGCAGGGGCTCTCATATATATTCCGCCGCCTCGATCATTTACTTTATTATTTGAGATTTTACCACCCGATATATCGACTTCTCCTAACTCTAAATAAATACCACCGCCATTAGTAGAGTTACCGGCACCACCATAGTTACCACTGATCTCGCCACCGGTCATTGTCAGACGTGTTGCCGCATTAGAACCCAGAAATAATCCTCCTCCATATGCGTTTCCATTAAGTCTATATATTTCATTGTCCGATATTTTCATACCGTCATAAATATTTACCTCACTGGCACCGCTAACATAAATTCCGCCGCCATGCGTAGCCTTGGTATTTTCACTGATTTCACCGCTCTGCAATTCTACCTTGGAGTATGATCCAACATATACTCCGCCGCCGTAGTGGTCAGTATTATAAGCCCCTGTAAAGGTATTTCCACTTACAGTTCCGCCGTTCAACGTAAAGGCGGCAGACACCGTGGAATTAGACTCCATATATACTCCGCCGCCATGTGTATGAGCGGAGTTATTATTTATCGAACCGCCGTTTATAGTCAAATCGGAGTTACAGTAAAGCGAAATTCCGCCGCCATTTGCTCCCGATTTATTTTCATTGATTTCACCGCTGTTAATAACAACACTCGGTCTTTCATTAGAAAGTGAAAGCACTCTGTTAAAGTATATACCGCCTCCGTTACCTTCCGATGTGTTGCTGTTAATTTTACCTCCGTTAAGTGTAAAGGCAGATGGCTGCATAGTAGTATCTGCATAAAAATATACTCCTCCGCCGAGTTTAGAGGTATTTCCGCTTATACTGCCGTTCTGACTGACGGTCAGATTTGCAGTCCTCTCGAAGCAGATACCACCGCCGTTATTTTTTGACGTGTTACCGTCAACAGCAGCACCTTTGAGTTCAATATAAATAGCATTACTTACATAAATACCTCCGCCGTTTTCCTCAGCAGTATTATTGTCCACAGATGTTCCGTTTATGCTGTATATATTATCCGCACTTATACCATTTGTATGGTAAAAATAAATGCCTCCCCCGTTCATTGCACTGTTGCGGGTAATTTTACCATCTGTTAATTCAACATTTCCTGCGTTGAATGAAAATATACCCCCACCTTGCAGATCGCTCTTACATGACTTTATTGTTGCATTATTGAAGTTGAGATAACCATTATCTTCAACTTTTATACCTGCTCCGTTTCCGGAACTGTAGTAATTCTCTATAACAGCATCCTCAAAAATGAACTTTCCACCGCTGCATACCGATACCGACCTGATATCACCTGTTCCGTCAGAAGTCAAAGATCCCGCACCGTTAATATCCGAATCGGTTATCTTTAACGTACCGTTGACAAAAATGTGGCTATCTGAATTATTATTAAAGTCCGGACGAATGTGCTTTCCGTTCAAATCAATAACTATAGTCGTGAAATCAGGTATAAAAAGATTTTCGGTATAGTCTTTATCAAGAACAATCTTACCCTCAGCCGGCTCATCAACTGTTGCACCTGAAGCAATTTTGTTTATAACTTCTTGAATACTCTCGTCCTTAATTTCATATACCGTCATTCTATCTGAATCAACGTCAAATCCAGCGGCCGAAACATCATTATTTAAAATTTTTATTATGTTCGCAGGAATCATACTAAATAATATACAGACAACCACAACCCATACGGTTATGTTTCTGAACAGAATCCCTTTTTCTTTCACTGAAATCACCCCAAGTATATAATCAGAAGTGTAACCGGGATCAGTTCAAGTCCTTCTCTATGAAAATTATAAATACTGAATAAAGAGGAGTAATACCAGAACGACCGGTTCAAACATCGAACAGCCAGATGAGCTGATATAAACATAGTAAGGTATGAGGATGCTGAAACAAGATTAAACAAAGAACTATCCACGTCTTTATGTCATAAAATTCTTTTTCGTGTTTTCTCCTTATTTTATCTTATTATTTAACATTATACTTTATTTTTCCTATATACCCTACTCTATTATATATGCTTGTTTCTGACTTATTATTGAATCCAACATAATCGGCATTATGTTGGAACAAGCTTTATAATCGTTTTTTCCCCGCTTCTCTGATAGTATTCTATCATTTTATTCTCTGAATGTCAACAAATCCATATGTGAAAATTAGTGTTTTTGAACGAAAACAATTTATGAATAAAACCAATTTATAACGATTCTACCAAAATATAAAGAGTCAATAAGGCATTTGAAATGCTTGTCAGTAATACTGTAGGTTTACAATAGGATATGTTACAGTTATAAAAAAAAGATAGCAAACAGGAAGAATCCGGGTAGAGTTAAGATACAAAAATAAGCATAAACCGGATAGGAACCTATTTGCTATGAATAATATAACACAGCGAGGGTACAATCTTTATACCCTCGCTGTGAATTCCACTACTTTATAAGTATTTTGTTTGTAATACTCGACATATCACTCTCCGTATCGTTCGATGCACTATTACGAACGGCATAAAACTCTATTTTCTGTACAGCATTGATAAGAGTATCTCCGTAAACAACGTCAACCTGCGGTTCTGTGGGTACGACTGAAATCCTATTCGTGCCGCTGACCATCTCCGGAACGGTTACACCCATGAAAATATACCTCCAGCCAAGCCCTGCGGCAACATCCGTTTCCGTTGATATACCGATCTCCGTAACGGTATAAATATACCCCGGTTCAATCAGAATGTCCTTGCTGTGCATATAACGGTAAGATTTGCCGTACCTGTCTTTGACTGTCTCAAGCGGCTTATCATCTGCACCAAAAGTCATAACCGTATATGAAGTTCCGACAAGTGCTCCCTTATTGTTGCCCGAATCCTTTTCGTATTTCTCTATTCTGAATACAAAGTTCTGTTCCGCTTTCGTCATATTCAGATATCCATGTTCATCATCATCATTTTTCGGTTCCATAACACCCGCATCCGCAAAACCGTGAGGATTGTCGTTTGAATTATAATACAAACTGTCTATATACTTCTCAATTCTTAGAGTGGATACCTCACCTTTCGGTCTGAACACGGCATAATAGGTTTTATCACTGTCTATGTTCCCTATATCGCCGCGGCTTATTCCCAGTGCAGCCGATACGGCATCTCCCTCACCGTCAGGGTTGTCAAACCAGCCTAAGAATTTGCATTTCTCAGTCGGATATTCCAACACAGTCGAGCCGACGATATCCGCAGCACTCGAAACAATTTCCATTGACCTTGAAAGTCTTACCCCGCTAAGCACCTCAGCGGAATATGTTGTATCGGAGGGTATGCAAACCGCAGTGTACCTGACCGAAAAAGTCCTTCTCTCACGGTAATATACATTTATAACGTTATCTTTGACCTTGTTTACATCAACGGGTAATCCGCTTGCATCCTCCTCAACATGAATATTGACCGATACCGTTTCATTGCTTAATCTGTCATAGGTTTTTCCGCTTTCTGTAATAACACTATCAGCTTTCCACTCCACAGTGTTTCCGAGCATATGTTTCTCCGGACTGTCGCCGCTTTCAAGCGGATCTACGGGGAAATTGTACTGCCTGATAATACTGCCTCTGCCTGCATCAATGTACTTTACAACATACGGATAAAATTTCCTGTCATAGTATATATCTATAACAACATATCCGTCACCTGTGGGATTAACGTCAACCACACCCTCATACTTCGTCATTTTATCATTAACAATATATCCGGAAGATAACAATGTAGCTGAATATACATCCTCCATGTTTATTGTGCCTGACACTCCGGAAATTGTCTGACCCTGCCATAGACTGTAGGTATTGTCGAGGTTCTGTGTATAATGATTTACTTCAAATATAGTCTGACTATCATTCTTTGTATAATAGAATGTTATAACATTCACGGAGGTTTCTTCATTCTTAGCGGCATCGCTGTCACTTTCCTCCGAAGCCACAAGCACACATGATTTTGTTATCTTGTCCACCGCATACCCGTTTATATACAGTGCTTTTTCCGATACAACACCGTTGGACGTCTGCCTATCCACACTCGGATGGTCTGCAAATTCCTCGTTTGTGGACGCATCCACATACCTCACACGATACCATACACTCGGCTTATTAATATACTCAAAAGTAAACGTATTTTCAACTTCATTTTCACGCATCAGAATGGAATGACTCGGAACGGTAGGCCACCAGCCGCTCTCATTCAAATCACTTCCGCCTTTCGCACTAAATGTCTTTGTTGTGGAAACAAACGCTCTTCCGCTTGTCGGCTCGGCAATCTCCTCGCTTGTACCTTTCTTCAGATACTTTATAACATACGTGGATACTACATCGGACTCCCAGCCCGCATACAGCTTGAGGTCACTCGTCACCGGCATCATTGACGGGTCAAAACGCACCGTGTTCCCGCTGCCGTCAATATAATACCAACCGGAAAATCGAGCTCCATCAATCGGTCTGCTTAATTCATTACCTGTCCTTGGAATGTCGCTCGTAGTGACAGTATCTCCCCTCTCTACCATAACGGATTTTATGGAACTGTCCTCAGTATACGACTCCATATCATTATAGAAGGTTACATTATATTCTACCGGCAGCCACTTCGCATACAAAACACGACCGCCCGCAGGCATATTGCTGTTTTCATAGTCAAACTCGGTACCCTCAACGAAATCGGGCGATGTAAACCAACCGCCAAACTTATAAAAATCGGTCAAATCTTTATCATAATAGGTAATACCTTTTTCATTTGCTTTAACAGTATCTCCCAACGGACTTTCAAAAGGCAAACTTAACGCTGCATGACGATCGTTTCCGTTTCGCAGTATCAAAGGATAGTTGTTTCTTGAATAAAAGAATCGTGCTGTTCTCCATGGCTTATTTATATGACTCGTTTCCTTATCGCCGGAGGAATTTGTCCATTCATAATCAAAATTACTAAATTTCAGAATCTCCTCCGAAATATTATTATACGTATAACCTTGAAGTGTAGGATACGTAACATTGACTATACTATAGCTTGTTGTGAACAGATCATAGTCCATAAGCAGCTTGTACTTTTGACCGTCTTTTTCGATAGTACCTGTATCATCATCTCCGTCACGCACGGGAACATAAATTTCCTGTGTCCAGCGTGTAAAGTTGTTTTTAGTTGCAGCACTCCAATATGCCGCAAGATTTACTTCTTTTTGGTTTTGGCGGGCACTAAGATCATCCGCAAGGACTCTTTTATCAAATCTTTCGTAAAATGTAGCTATATTTTTATTATCTCCGCCAACATCCTGTTCATTATGCTTTACCCAATAACTGCCCTTCGGGCAGGCTCATGTTGAAAAGAACAATATATCCCCGACATGAACAGGGTTTGCCGAGCTTCCGCTGTTACTTGTGGCTATGCAAGGCTCCAGCTTTTCGAGCGGCCACAAATCTCTGATATTCTGACCGTACCTTGCCCTAAACTTGATATAGTAAAACTCTCCCTCCGGTTTTAATGCATCGGGGCTGTACAGGTCAAACCCCGTTTCATACTTTTCTTTATCTTTGACTTGCGGAAGTTTTTCCACCATTACTTGTTCGTTTTCAGGCATATTATAAAGCCTTTTCAAATCCTCAGGTGCCTCACCCTTATAATAGTTTTGTGTTTCAATGGAAATATAGTAATTATCGTTTTTCTTCCATGCATAATAAAACTTTATATCATAGTCTTTTCTGTCATAATAAACATTAATAATGGTAGAGCCGTCGCCTTCAACAGCTCTGTCTTTGTCTGTTCTGTCACTGTTAAATTCCAAAAATTCCCTTGCGATGTCACTTGTCGTGCCTGCTTCAAGACTTTCAGTAAACTTCGCATCGCTCCAATCGTCCTCTCCGGATACCAGAGTGCCGGAAAGTGCCTGTTTTTTAACACTGTATGCATAGCTGTAACCGTCATCATCTGCATTCTGCACACTATAAACGACTGTATAATCGGTTTGCTCTGCTTTCCATACAGCCTTATAATATTCATCATTTGCGGGGATAGTGCCTGTAGTGAATTTCTCACGGTTTTCCTCAGCCTCAGCCTTATCTATCTTATCTCCGTCTTTATTGATATATTCTCCGTTCTCATTCGTACGTGCCCAACCCGAAAATACATAACCGGACTTGACAGGCTCGGCAATCGTGTATATGCTGCCGTATTTTGCATATACAGGCTCTACACCGTATCCACCGTCAAGATCAAAATTTATAAGAGTATAATTTCTATCATAATATACTTCATATACGGTTGAGCCGTCAGCGGCTATCGCATCTTCGTTATAAAACAACTGTGTAAATCCATCAATTTTTTGGAAAGCATTAACCTTACTGCCTGTCAGACCCATGCCCTTATATAAGCTTTCATCAAGTGAATGGTTTTCCGTATATAAATCATCGGATATATTCTGGAAGAAATACCTTACCTCATACGGAACTTCGCGTGGGACATAATACACCGTTATTTTATAATCTTGTGAAATATTATTGTATTTCAATTCCGTCACGGTTTCGTCCGCAGCATCTGCTTCGAGTGAATCCTTCGGAGTATATCCCAGAATTTCCGGATTTCGCACCGTTACATCTATATTTTCACCTTTTTGAAAAACAGCAATATATGATTCATATGCGGGGTCACCGTTACTATATAAATAATCCACAGTAACAGTACAATAGTCCTCCGCAAATGTTATCATTGACGAAATACAAAAAAGTGTTGTAATCATTATTATTATAAAAGCAAATATTATCGCCGCTTTCATCTTTTTACCCATATGCAAACACCCCTTCTGAAATATTACAAAATTTCAGAATATTCATACAGATCCAATCTCATTATAACAT
The DNA here is from genome assembly GCA_947585965.1 of uncultured Clostridia bacterium. Lineage (GTDB taxonomy): Bacteria > Bacillota > Clostridia > Oscillospirales > Acutalibacteraceae > UBA1213. Next base: position 524 of record CANPXK010000024.1, on the reverse strand, counting down.
AAGTCGATTTTTGTGTCAACAATTTAATATGTACAATATTTTCCCATCTGCCGGGTTTTCATATACACAATAATATCAAAATAAATTTTATGGGCCGGCATACTAACTAAGTGTGTCAGCCCATGAGATGTTTAATTTTCTTTTTTCTTTCCAAACAGACATAATGCAATTACAGAAACGGTTAAATACAATACCAACAATGCTATAGGTGCGGTATCTCCCGTTTTCGCAGTATCTGTCGGATTATCACTGTTCTGATCTGAATTTTCTCCGTTGGAATCATCAGTACTTACATCACTGACAAAATCAACGCTCGGCTCACTGCTGTCCTGTTCCGGCAAGACCGCAGCATCCGTATAAACTAACACATATACCGAAAACTTATCGGAGAGAAATGTGATAGTATCCGGAGAATTATCGAGATCCTCAAGCAGCGTGGCTTCTCCATCGTGTAAACGAACCATAGCAAAAGTTCTGTTTTCGGCTCTCAGATATTCCGGAATTGTTAATGTCAGCTTTATTTC